>CAZULR010000473.1:0-2318 GCA_964621235.1 uncultured Acidimicrobiaceae bacterium | reverse complement strand
GCCGACGCCGTCCATCCGGGCTACGGCTTCCTGTCCGAGTCGGGTCCGTTCGCCCGCGCGGTGACCGGTGCCGGCCTCATCTGGGTGGGGCCATCCGCCGAGGCCATCGACGCCATGGGCTCCAAGATCGGCTCGAAGGACCTCATGCGGGCGGCCGGGGTACCGACGCTGCCCAGCATCACCGTCGACGACGACACCCCGCCCGACCCCGACCAGGTCGCCGCCCTGGGCTGGCCCCTGCTGGTGAAGGCGTCGGCGGGCGGCGGCGGGCGCGGCATGCGCATCGTCGAGGACGCCGGGGCGCTGGCCGACGCGTTGGCCGGGGCCCGTCGGGAGGCCCTGTCGGCCTTCGGCGACGGGACCGTCTTCCTCGAGCGCTACGTCACGTCGCCCCGCCACATCGAGGTCCAGGTCCTCGCCGACGCCCACGGGAGCACGGTGGCGCTGTTCGAGCGCGAGTGCAGCATCCAGCGTCGTCATCAGAAGATCATCGAGGAGGCGCCGTCACCGGTGGTCGGACCGGATCTGCGGGCCCGCCTGTCGGACGCGGCCGTGGCCGCCGCCCGGGCCGTGGGCTACGTCAACGCCGGCACCGTCGAGTTCGTCCTCGACACCGGGGGTGCGGAGGGCGCGGGCGACGGCGACCCCTACTTCCTCGAGATGAACACCCGGCTGCAGGTGGAGCACCCGGTGACCGAGCAGGTGACCGGCCTCGACCTGGTCCGCCTGCAGCTGCTGGTGGCCGGCGGATCGCCGCTCCCGACCGAGGTCCACGAGGCCGTCGCCCGCGGCCCGGTCGGCCACGCCGTCGAGGCCCGGCTCTACGCCGAGGACCCGGCGGCGGGCTGGCTCCCCTCCACCGGCGACCTGCACGAGTTCACCGTGCCCGAGGACCGTCCGGGCGTCCGCGTCGACGCCGGCGTGGCGTCCGGTGGCGTGGTCAGCCCCCACTACGACCCGATGCTGGCCAAGGTCATCGTCCACGCCCCGACCCGCGACGAGGCGGTGGCCTCCCTGGCCGCCACTTTGGCCGGCGCCCGCATCCACGGGGTCACCACCAACCGGGACCTGCTCGTCCGCACGCTCCGCCACGACGCGTTCGGCCGCGGCGCGACCGACACCGGGTTCCTCGACCGTCACGGACTCGACGTGCTGGCCGCCCCGCTGGCCGACGCCCCTGCCGTCGTCCGCCACGCCGCCGCGGCCGCGCTCTGCGCACAGGCCGCCCGCCGGGCGACGGCGCCGGTGCTGGCGCCCCTGCCGTCAGGGTGGCGCAACAACACCGTGGACCACCAGACCACGGTGTTCGACGTGGACGAGCGGACGGTGACCGTGGACTACCGCTTCGGCCGCCGGCACCGCGCCCTCGCCGCCCTGGCCGTCGACGGGCTCGACCTCGACGCCGCCGCCCACGAACTCACACCGGACGGGGTGGCGCTGACCGTGGACGGCGTGACCCGGCAGTACACCGTGCAGCGGGTCGGCGCCGTCGCCTACGTGGACGGGCCCGACGGCTCGTCGCGGCTCGTCGAACAGGAGCGCTACCCGGTGGCGGCCGAGCAGGTGGCCGAGGGATCCTCGCTGGCGCCCATGCCCGGCAACGTGGTGCGGGTGGCCGTGGCCCCCGGCGACCGGGTCGAGACCGGCCAGGTCCTCGTGGTGCTGGAGGCCATGAAGATGGAGCACACGGTCGCGGCCGGCGGGCCGGGCACGGTGGCCGAGGTGGCGGTCGCCGAGGGCGACCAGGTCGAGACCGGCCGGGTCCTGGTGGTCGTGGAGTCCGACGGCGGACCCGAGGGCGGACCCGCCGGGGGACCTGAGGACGGAGCTCCCCCGGTATGAGTGCGCCGCTCCGCATCGCCAACTGCTCCGGCTTCTACGGTGACCGCCTGGCCGCCGCCCGCGAGATGGTCGACGGTGGGCCGATCGACGTCCTGACCGGCGACTGGCTGGCCGAGCTCACCATGCTCATCCTGTGGAAGGGCATGCAGCGGGACGCCTCGCGGGGCTGGGCCCACACCTTCCTCACCCAGATGGAGGACGTCCTCGGCACCTGCGTCGACCGGGGCATCAAGGTGGTGACGAACGCCGGCGGGCTCAACCCGTCGGGACTGGCCGACCAGGTGGCCCAGCTGGCCGACCGGCTCGGACTGTCCGTGGCCGTGGCCCACGTGGAGGGGGACGACCTCCTCCCCCGACTCGGCGAACTACGCGACCGGGGGCATCCCCTGGCCCATCTCGACACCGGGCAGCTGCTCGAGCGGGCCCGGGGCACGGTGGTGTCGGCCAACGCCTACCTCGGCGCCTGGCCCATCGTC
>CAZULR010000472.1:0-2323 GCA_964621235.1 uncultured Acidimicrobiaceae bacterium | reverse complement strand
CCACAGCAGGTCGTCGACGATGGCCCGGAGCCGGTGGCTCTCCGAGGCGACCCGCTCGAGCGTGTCCCGGTACTCGTCGCCGTCCCGGGGGCGGGCGAGGGCCAGGTCGACCTCGGCCTCGATGACGCTCAGAGGCGTGCGCAGCTCGTGGCTGGCGTCGGCCGTGAACTCGGCCTGGCGTCGGCGCACCTGCTCGAACGGGGCGGATGCCCGCAGGCCGACGACGAAGGAGCCGGTGAAGGTCACGAGCAGGAGCAGTGCGCCGAGCGCGGCTTCCACGACCAGGAGCTCGCCCCGTGCGTCGTTGACCCGGGCCACGCTCTCGCCCGCCACCAGCCAGCCCCCCGCCTTCGGGACGGCGGCGTAACGGAAGCTCGTGCCCCTCGACGCCAAGGTGATGGAGCCGGCCTGCCAGGCATGGTCCGGCAGCTGGGGTGCCGCCACGCTCAGGGCGGTCACGGCCCCTCCGGGGCCGACGCGCCAGACGAAGTCCGGGACGTCGTCGAGGTCGCCGCCCCGGCCGCCCGACGCCAGAGGAGCCGTGCCGGTGGCGAGTGTGGAGGCCAGGGTCGACGTCAGCCTGCTGTCGGCCGCCTCGTCGAGTCGTCGGAGCAGGACGCCGTTGACCGCCACGACCAGGAGCAGGGCGACGACCGCCACCACACCGGTGGCCGCCAGGGCCACCCGGGCGGCGTGGGTCCAACGGGCGTCGGGTCGCGTCATGCGGGGACGATTCGGTAGCCGAATCCCCGCACGGTCTCGATCCGGGCCGAGGTCGCCGCCAGCTTCCCCCGCAGCCTCCCGACGTGGACGTCGATGGTGTTCGAGCCCACCGGGTCGGCCTCGTCGTCCCACACCTGCACGGCGATGGTCCGTCGGTTGACCGGTGCCGGCGCCCTGCGCAGCAGCAGCTCGAGCAGTGCCGTCTCGATGGTCGTGAGGTTGAGGAGGCCCTCGGAGCCCGATGCCATCCGGGTGGTGGGGTCGAAGGTCAGGTCGCCGCAGTTCAGCACCGGATCGAGGGCCAGCGGGGGCCGGCGCTGCAGCGCCGACAGCCGGGCGGCGAGCTCGGCGAACGTGAACGGCTTGACCAGGTAGTCGTCGGCGCCCACGTTCAGCCCCTCGACGCGGTCCTCGGTGGCATCCCGGGCGGTCAGCAGCAGGACCGGGGTACGGTCGCCGCGGGCCCGCATGGCCCGGACCACCTCGACGCCGGTCGAGCCCGGCATGCGCCAGTCGAGGACCGCCACCTCGTAGTCGTAGGACCGGAGGTAGGCGAGGGCGGCGGTGCCGTCTTCGACCATGTCCACGACGTAGCCGTGCTCACGAAGGCCGCGCTCGAGCACCGAGCGCAGTCCCGGGTCGTCCTCGGCCACCAGTACCCTCATCGTCCGCCATTGTGACGCACCGCGCGACTCACCCTCCGATGCCACCGCCGTTGAGCCAGGGGCCGACGGTCGGCGCCAGGGCGGCGGCGAGGACGACGCCGGTCACCAGGCATGCCGCCTGGACCCACAGACGCGCGCCGGCCCCACGCACCTGTGACCGTGTGCGGGACACCAGGTCGGCCGGGGCCAGCCGGCTCGTCTCGAGCACGTGACCGAGCACGTGGATCGTCATGGCGCCGAACCAGAGGACGAAGCTGGCCTTGTGGACGAACATCGTTCCCTGGCGCAGCGAGTGGGGGACCAGCAGCAGGGCGATGCCCGACGCGAACAGGAGGACCGTGAGGAGGACGACGACCGGACCGAGCAGGCGCAGCAGGAGCGGTGGCGCCCCCCGTTGCCGGTAGGCGGGGTCGCCCCGGTAGTACTTCACCATCCTCCACCCGGTGGAGCAGATCTTGACGGCCACGAACGGCACCAGGACCATGCCGATCACGACGTGGGGTGTGAGCAGTGCCCCCACCCGGAGGATCGTCAGGCCCTCGGCGGCCAACAGGACGAGCAGTACGGCGGCCGTGGCCCCGGTCAGTCGGGCGTTCCCGTCGGGTCCTCCGAGGGGCGTCCGGGCGGCGTCGGCGAGCAGGTCGTCGTCGTTCCCGGACCTGGTCCGCCGGCGGGATGTCGGCGTCCGTGGCGTCATGACGGCAGTGTGCGCCGGCGACCTGACGGCCCGATGACGACGGTGGTCGCATCCTCCGGGCAAGCGTCCCTGTGTTGCGATTCGTAGTCGTGTATGGTCATCATCCACGGCGGAATGACACTCCGCCTGTCAGATCAGGTCGCCGGCGGCGACACCAGTTCGAAGGTGCGGGCGGAGGGGAAGGACCCGTATCTCATCATCCTCCGGGTTCCCCGACGCTGGCTGCCCCCCTGCCCCT
>CAZULR010000471.1:0-2329 GCA_964621235.1 uncultured Acidimicrobiaceae bacterium | reverse complement strand
GTGGACTTCCCCACGTTGGGGAGACCGACGATGCCGATGGACAGTCCCACGGGTGCTTCCTCCGATGTCGCCGCCGGATCCGACCGGCGGGGGCCAGACAGCGAGCGTAGGTGATCGCCGGCGGGCCCCGGTCACGGGCCCGCCTCCCGATCAGGCGAGGGGGGCGATGAGGTACTCGCTCATGGTGGAGCTGCGCAGCCGATCGAGGTCGAGGCACGCCGAGACGCTCTCGATCATGCGGCCCACGTTGGCCCCCAGCTCCTCGTCGGTCGAGGCGTTGAAGAACAGCTTGGGGTCGGTCACGTGCTCCACGGAGGGCCAGGCCTCCTCGACGATGCCGTCGATCTCCGGGGCATCCTCGGTCAGCGACCGGACCACCTCGTTGCGCACGTAGCGGGTGCGGGGCTGGAGCTCGCCCGACACCGGCGACTGCGTGCCGTGCCATCGGGTGATCCACTCGCGGTAGTCGAGGCCCTCGGGTCGGTGGATCAGCGCCACGGTCAGCACCCCGGGTGACCGCTCGCCGTCGGGCCAGTCGCGGGGTCCGGCGTGCGGGGTCGTCCCGTAGTCCTCGTAGAGCGACTCGACCACGAGGTAGCTGGCCGTCCGCAGCCGCAGCGCGGCGAGAGCGTCGTCGATCTCCCCGGTCCGCTCGTAGCAGTCGAGCCACATCGAGACCTGGGCGACGTGCGGCTGCTCACCCGCCGGCGCCGGCGCCGGCGACGGCGCCCGGTCGGCCGCCGAGTCGTGCACGTTGAACGTGGCCGCCCGGGCGCCCCCGGCGTGGATGCGGGGCAGCGTGTCCTCGACCAGCTGCTGGCGCAGGGCGTCCCCCGACTCGCCGTCGCCGGGGCCCCAGACCAGGGCGATCACCTTCTCCACCGCAGCCTCCTCAGGCCCGTTGCGCCGACGCGCCGTGCACCGACGGAACCCGGCAGGCCCCGTCGATGTCGAAGACCTGGTTGAAGCGGCCGAGGGCCAGCCACGACCCGACGCACAGTGCCAGGTCGACGAGCTCGTCGTCGTCATAGGCGTCGTGGCACCGGGCCCAGAAGTCGGCGTCCATGCTCAAATGGTCGACGGCGTAGCGCCGGGCGAACTCGGCGGCCAGCACCTCACGCTCGGTCAGCGACCCGTCGTCGGTGCCCACCGCCGCGTAGAACGACTCCGGCACGTCGTCGGGCCCGGCCCCGCGCGACGGCACGTCGCGTGCCGTGCGCCAGTCGAGACACAGCGCGCAGTCGTTGATGCGCGCCATGGTGATCCGGGCGGCCTCGAACTCCCGGAGCGAGAGGCTCGAGTGCTCGTAGACGGCCGACGAGTAGCCGGCGGCGGCCGACGTCAGGCGCGGGGCCAGGGCGGTCCAGACGTGGACCAGCGGGTCGGCCCCGTCGGGAACGGTCACATTGGGCATCGGTTCCTCCTCGACGACTCGGCCGCCCGACGGGTCACGACGTGGCGACGGACGGGAGCCGGCGCACCACCCGACCGGCCAGGCCGGTCACGTACTGCTCCCACCGGCGGTCGCCGAGCAGCCACAGCCACAGCTCGCGCCGCGTCGACATCACGATGGTCACGAAGTCCTCGCGGCTGCACCCGGCCGGCTCGAGGGCCGGCTGCCAGCGGGCCCACAGCCACACGCCGATGCAGATGTCGTCCGAGAACCCCTTGCGCCAGTCGCCACCGGCGAGCAGCTCCTCGCGCAGTGCGACCCGCAGCTCCTCGGGCTCGTCGGGCACGTCCAGGCGGGGCCCGTTCGTGTCCGTGGCCCCGTCGTCAACGTCGCTCACCAGGCTCACGCTACCCCGCCCCCGTGCGCCCGGCCCGCTCAGCGGTCCGCCACGACGGGGGCGCGGTCGGTGCCCTCGTAGTTGGCGACGTGCTCGGCGTAGTCGATGAACAGCGGCGCGTCCGGGTCGAACGGCCGGCGGAGGCTGTCGAAGGCCACCCGCTTGTCGAAGGCGTCCAGCTTGACCAGGGCCTCGGGCGTGTCGAGATCCCGGAAGTCGAGGCGGCCACGGGCGTTGTCCAGGGCCCGGTGGCCCCGCTCGGTGCGCACCAGGACGCTGCTCCACCCGTCGATCGACCCGACGCTTCCCACCGACAGGTCGGCGCTGCGGCCGAGGAAGTCGGCGCACTCGTCGCAGCCCTTCAGGGCGGCGCCGTGGAAGTTCTTGATCGGCTCGTCGACGGCCAGCTCACCGTCGCGGTACTCCACGATCATGCGGCCCCGGATGACGTCGACCTTCGAGACGCGGTCGATGTCGATGCCGCGGTCCTTCTGGAGGAGGTCCAGCATGAGGCCCCGGTAGTCGAAGCTCTTGGTGCA
>CAZULR010000470.1:0-2335 GCA_964621235.1 uncultured Acidimicrobiaceae bacterium | reverse complement strand
GGTTCGTTCGTCTGCTCCGGCATGATCGGGTTACCGTACCCTGCGTGCTCACGCTTCACGACACCGCCACCGGCCGGGTGGTCCCGCTCCGACCCCGCCAGCCCGGGAAGGTCGGCCTCTACGTGTGCGGGCCGACGGTGGACGGCGTGCCCCACCTCGGCCACGGCCGCTTCTCGCTGGTGTTCGACGTGCTGCGCCGCTACCTCCTGTTCAGTGGCCTCGAGGTGACGTACGTCTCCAACATCACGGACATCGAGGACAAGATCATCGAGCGGGCGGCTGACCGGGGCGTGCCGATCGACGAGTTCACGGCGGCCAACGAGGCGCTCTGGTGGGAGATCATGGACGCCCTCGACGTGCTCCGGCCCGACGAGACGCCCCACGCCACCGCCTATGTCGACCGGATGATCGACCTGATCCGCGACCTCGTCGGACGGGGCGTCGCCTACGAGACGGCCACCGGGGTCTACCTGTCGGTCATGGACGTGCCCGGCTATGGCCTGCTGGCCCGCCAGCCGCTCGACTCGTTGCGGGCCGGCGCCCGGATCGAGGCGGACGAGGAGAAGCGGTCGCCGCTCGACTTCGTGCTGTGGAAGAAGGCCAAGCCGGGTGAGCCCAGCTGGGAGGCGCCGTGGGGCGCCGGCCGCCCCGGCTGGCACACGGAGTGCGTGGTGATGTCCCTCGACCTGCTCGGCGAGGGCTTCGAACTGCACGGCGGCGGCCAGGACCTGATGTTCCCGCACCATGAGAACGAACGGGCCCAGGCCGTGGCCGACGGCAAGGAGTTCGCGCGGCACTGGATGCACAACGGCTGGGTCACCGTCGGCGGGGAGAAGATGTCCAAGTCCCTCGGCAACTTCACCTCCCTGGCCGACCTCCTCGAGCGTTCCGACGCACGCGCCTACCGGGTGCTGGTGCTGCGGTCCCACTACCGGTCACCGATCGAGGTGACACCGGACACCATCGCCCAGGCCGAGGCGGGCCTGGCCAGGCTCGACGAGCTGGCCCGGCGCTTCGGGCTGTCCGACCCGCTGGCCGACGGGCCGGTGACGGCCGCCGCCTCGCCCGACGGCGACCTCGACGAAGACGCCGTCACCACCTTCGTCGCGGCCATGGACGGCGACCTCGACACCCCCGGTGGGCTGGCCACCGTGTTCGACCTCGCCCGACGGGCCAATGCCGCCGCCGACGCCGGTGACGACGCCACGGCGGGCCGGGCCGCCCGCACGGCGGCCGTGCTGGCCGGCGCCCTCGGCCTCCGCCTCGGAGCGGGGGCGGCCGACGAGGTCGACGACGGTGCGGCCGCGCTCGTGGTGGCCCGTGACGAAGCCCGGGCGTCCAAGGACTGGGCCCGCGCCGACGCGCTGCGGGCTGAACTCGAGGCCGCCGGCTGGCTGGTCGAGGACGGCGCTGAGGGTACCCGGATCCGGCGCCGCTAGCACCGGCCTCAGCCGCGCCGGCGGGTGATGAACGCCGTGTGAACACACACGTTTCCGGCAGTTTCACGGGCTGTTCGGCGAATCGGGACTGCTAGCGTTTTCTCCGTCGGAGAGTCCCGTCGGTGGGCCATCGGCGGCCCACCCCACGGGGTGGACGCCCCCAAGCCGATGGTGCTCTACGAGCACACGCAGTTGATGGAAAGGGGAACGCCGCCGTGGCTTCCGGAACAGTCAAGTGGTTCAACGCCGAGAAGGGCTTCGGCTTCATCTCGCAACCTGATGGGGGTGCCGACGTGTTCGTGCACCACACCGCCATCCAGATGAACGGATTCCGCTCCCTTGAGGAGGGCCAGGCCGTCGAATTCGACCTGCAGGAGGGCCCGAAGGGCCTCCAGGCCGTCGACGTGCGCCCCGTCCAGGCGTAGCCCCCTCCAGCTCCCTCCAGCGCGGCCGCTGCCGGGCACGCGTGGTCGTCGACCGCGCCCGTCCGCCTCGACGGACCCTCGTGACGTGCCCCGGCGCCGGGGTGGTTGCCGCGTGGGGCCCAGCGTGGTTACTATTGAGTAACTACCAGCGGCCCACCGGAGACGGTGCGCGTGCGGCCACGGTGCCGACACCGGTCGACCCCAGTGCATGAGTGGCCCCCGGGGCCAGAACGGAGCAGTGCACCATGTCTGAATTCTCCCTCGACCTCGACGAGGACCAGATCCAACTCCAGAAGTGGCTCCACGACTTCGCCGAGAACGTCATCCGACCCGCCGCCCACGAGTGGGACGAGCGCGAGGAGACCCCGTGGCCCATCATCCAGGAGGCGGCCAACATCGGGTTGTACTCCTTCGATTTCGTGGCCAACGCCTTCATGGACAAGAGCGGCCTGCTCATGCCCATCGCCGCCG
>CAZULR010000469.1:0-2378 GCA_964621235.1 uncultured Acidimicrobiaceae bacterium | reverse complement strand
CGGGCGAGAAGCTGAAGGCGGAGCTGGACGACCTGCTCGACGAGATCGACGAGGTCCTGGAGGACAACGCCGAGGAGTTCGTGCGCAACTACGTGCAGAAGGGCGGGGAGTAGCCCACGTGTCGTTACCCCTCTTCTCGACCACCGAGGACCCAGGTCCCGACTTCGCCGGGCTGATCCGTCGGCTCCGGGTGCCCACGCCGCCGTTGCTCGCCGGGTCGTCCACGACCCCGGCGGAGGGGTTCCGGCACGGCACGACCGTGGTCGCCCTGCGCTACGCCGACGGCGTGGTCATGGCGGGCGACCGCCGGGCGACCGAGGGCCACGCCATCGCCCACCGGTCCATGGAGAAGGTGTTCCCGGCCGACCGCTTCTCGGCCGTGGCCATCGCCGGGGCCGCCGGACCGGCCGTCGAGATGGTCCGGCTCTTCCAGACCCAGCTCGAGCACTACGAGAAGGTGGAAGGCGTGGTGCTCAGCCTCGAGGGCAAGGCCAACCAGCTGGGCCAGATGGTGCGCGAGCACCTGCCCATGGCCATGCAGGGCCTCGCCGTGGTGCCCCTCTTCGCCGGATTCGACCTGGCTCGTCAGACGGGCCGCATCTTCACCTACGACGTGACCGGTGGGCACTACGAGGAGACCGAGTACAACGCCACCGGCTCGGGTGGGCGCGACGCCCGCACGACCATCAAGCTCGGCTACCGCGACGGACTTGACCGAGACGTGGCCGTCGAGCTGGCCATCCAGTCGCTGTACGAGGCCGCCGACGAGGACTCGGCGACCGGCGGTCCGGACCTCATCCGGGGCATCTACCCGCTGGTGGCCACCGTCACGGCCGGGGGCTTCAGCGCGGTCGGGGAGGACGAGGTGGCGGCGCGGTTCGCCAGCCTGATCGAGCGTCGCCGGACGGAGGGTCGTCAGCCATGACCATGCCCTACTACGTCGCTCCCGAGCAGGTGATGAAGGACCGGGCCGAGTACGCCCAGAAGGGGATCGCCCGGGGCCGCTCGCTGGTCGCCACCACCTACGACCTGGGCATCGTGATCGTGGCGGACAACCCGTCGCGGTCGTTGCACAAGATCAGTGAGATCTACGACCGCATCGCCTTCGCCGGGGTCGGCAAGTACAACGAGTTCGACCAGCTCCGGGTGTCCGGCATCCGCCACGCCGACACCAAGGGCTACGCCTACAGCCGGGAGGACGTGGAGGCCCGGTCGCTGGCCAACCTTTACGCCCAGTACCTCGGTCAGGTCTTCACCCACGAGATGAAGCCGCTCGAGGTCGAGATCCTCGTGGCGGAGCTCGGCAACGGCCTGCGGCCGCCGCAGCTGTACCACATCGCCTACGAGGGGACCATCACCGACGAGGACCGGTTCGCCGTCCTCGGGGGCGAGACGGGGACGATCCAGGAGCGCCTGGAGGAGGCCTGGTCGCCCACGTGGACCCTGGCCGAGGCCCTGCGTGCCGCCGTCGGTGCCCTGGCCGGGCCCGACCGGACGCTCGACGCCGACGGGCTCGAGGTCGCGGTGCTGGCCGAGGGGAACGGCCGCCGGGCCTTCCGCCGACTGGTCGACGAGGAGCTCGCCGCCCTCCTGGCCTGAGAGCCGCCCTCCGGCCGCCGGGACGCGGGCGGAGTGGGCGGAAGGTGCCGTCACCACCGGTGGCGCGTCGTACGCGCACGTCCACGGTACCGTGCAGGTAATGGACAAGCGCATCTACGGCTTGGAGAACGAGTACGGGGTCACCTGTACCCTGCGCGGGCAGCGGCGGCTGAGCCCGGACGAGGTCGCCCGCTACCTGTTCCGCCGCGTGGTGAGCTGGGGCCGTTCCTCGAACGTGTTCCTGGAGAACGGGGCGCGCCTGTACCTCGACGTCGGCAGCCACCCCGAATACGCCACACCCGAGTGCGACGACATCTCCGAGCTGGTGGCCCACGACAAGGCGGGGGAGTGGATCCTGTCGTCCCTCGTCGAGGGCGCAGAGGCCCGCATGCGCGAGGAGGGCATCCGGGGCGACATCTACCTGTTCAAGAACAACACGGACTCGGCGGGCAACTCCTACGGCTGCCACGAGAACTACCTGACCAGCCGGCGCGACGACTTCACCCACTACACCGAGGTGCTGATCCCGTTCCTGGTGAGCCGGCAGGTCTACGCGGGTGCCGGCAAGGTCCTCCAGACGGCACGGGGTGCGGTCTTCTGCCTCAGCCAGCGGGCCGAGCACATCTGGGAGGGCGTGTCGTCGGCCACCACCCGGAGCCGGCCGATCATCAACACCCGGGATGAGCCCCACGCCGACGCCGAGAAGTACCGACGTCTGCACGTGATCGTGGGCGACTCCAACATGAGCGAGTACGCCACCTTCCTGAAGATCGGCGCCA
>CAZULR010000468.1:0-2392 GCA_964621235.1 uncultured Acidimicrobiaceae bacterium | reverse complement strand
CTGGCGGACGGGGTGGGGGAGCCCGACGTCCTGGTCCGGATGGAGGGCTACGCCGACCGCAACCGGGCGCGGTCCGACCGCATGGTGTGCTTCGCCGGGGGAGGCGCCTACGACCACGAGATCCCGCCGGTCACCCAGGCCCTCGCCGGCCGTTCCGAATTCGTCACCTCCTACACCCCGTACCAGCCCGAGGTGGCCCAGGGTGTCCTGCAGGCCGTCTTCGAGTTCCAGACAATGATCGCCCGCATCGCCGGCCTGCCCGTGTCGAACGCCTCTCTCTACGACGGGGGGAGTTCCGCGGTCGAGGCCGTCAACCTCGGGGTCGCCGCCACGGGACGCCAGACGGTCTGGGTGTCCGAGGGGATCCATCCCCACTGGCGCCAGATGCTGGCCACCTTCGCGGTGGGCACCGGGCACCGGATCGTGACCGTCCCGCTGGTGGACGGCGTCACCGCCTGGCCCGACGGGCCCACCGACGGCGACGAGGCCCCCGGGGTGGTCCTGGTGGGCTACCCCAACTACCTGGGTTGCCTGGAGGACCTGTCGGTGGTCCGGGCCCTGTGCGACCGTACCGGCGCCCTCATGGTGGTCGGCGCCGACCCGCTGGCCGCCGGGCTGCTGCGCTCCGCGGGGGACTGGGGTGCCGACGTGATGGTGGGGGAGGGCCAGGCGTTCGGCACCGCCCTGGGGTTCGGCGGTCCCTACCTGGGCCTCTTCGCCTGCAGCGCCGCACACGTGCGCCGACTGCCCGGCCGGCTGGTCGGGGAGACCGTCGACGTCGAGGACCGGGTGGCCTACGTGACCACGCTGCGCGCCCGTGAACAGGACATCCGCCGCGAGAAGGCCACGTCCAACGTCTGCACCAATCAGACCCTGATGGCGGTGACCGCCGCCGTGCAGCTGGGCTGGCTGGGGACCTCCGGCCTGGTCGAGGTGGCCACCCGCTGCGCCCGGGCCACCCGCTACACGCGTGACGCCGTGCTGGCCGTCGACGGGATCACCCCCTGGACCGACGCCCCAATCCTGCGCGAGTTCGCGGTGCGCCTGCCCCGGCCCGCCGACGAGGTCATCGATCGGATGGCCGACGCCGGCTTCCTGGCCGGCATCTCGCTCGACGGAGCGGTGGAGGACGGCACGCACGGCCTGCTGATTGCCGCCACCGAGCGGCGCACGGTGGACCAGATCGACGCCTACGCCGCAGCACTGGCCAAGGCGGTGGCCTGATGTCCGAGGAGCCCACAGTGACCACCGCATCGATGGGCGCCCCTGGTGGCCGGGCCGCGTCCGCCCCGCTCCTCGGGGGAGAGTCCGAGCCGACCCTCTTCGAGCTGTCCCACCCCGGCCGGCGGGCGTGGTCCTTCCGCACCACCGGCCTCCCCGAGGTGCCCGTGGAGGACCTCGTGCCGGCCGTCCACCGTCGGGCGGCACCGGTGGACGTGGCCGAGGTGTCCGAGCGCGACCTGGTCGGGCACTTCACCCGCCTGTCCCACCGGCAGTTCTCGGTCGACCTGGGCGCCTACCCGCTCGGGTCCTGCACGATGAAGTACAACCCCAAGGTGTGCGACGCGGTCGCCGGACTGCCTGGCCTGGCCGGCGTCCACCCGGCCGCACCGGCGTCGATGACCCAGGGCTGGCTGGGCCTCCTGGTCGACCTCGAGGAGACGCTGTGTGAGGTGACCGGCATGGCCGCGGCCACGCTGCAGCCGGCGGCGGGTGCCGCCGGTGAGCTCACCGGCCTGCTCCTCATGCGGGCCTGGCACGAGGCCCAGGGCCGCGTCCGGCACAAGGTGATCATCCCGGACTCCGCACACGGCACCAATCCGGCCTCGGTGACGCTCGGCGGGTACGAGGTCGTCACGGTCCCGAGCGACGCCCGCGGCTGCGTCGACATGGCCGCACTCCGCTCGGTGCTCGACGAGGACGTGGCCGGCATCATGCTGACCAACCCGAACACCCTCGGCCTGTTCGAGGAGGACATCGCCGAGATCTCCGCCGCCGTCCATGCGGTCGGGGGACTGCTCTACTACGACGGCGCCAACCTCAATGCCATCCTCGGTGTCGTCCGACCCGGTGACATGGGCTTCGACATCGTCCACATGAACCTGCACAAGACGTTCGCCACACCCCACGGCGGTGGAGGGCCCGGAGCCGGCCCGGTGGCGGTGTCCGAGCGCCTGGTGCCGTTCCTGCCCGGGCCGAGGCCGGTGCGCAGCGGATCCGGCCCGGACGCCCCGATCGCCTGGGCCACACCGGAGCACAGCATCGGCCGGGTCCACACCTGGCACGGCAACGCGCTGGTGCTGGCCCGCGCGCTGGCCTACATCCTGGTCAACGGGGGCGACGGCCTGAAGCGGATCGCCCAGGTGGCGGTGCTCAACGCCAACTGGATCCG
>CAZULR010000467.1:0-2395 GCA_964621235.1 uncultured Acidimicrobiaceae bacterium | reverse complement strand
TCGCCCCGACCAGTGGCCCGTCGACCGGTGGCACCAGTGTCGTCGTCACCGGGACTGACCTGGGATCCGCCACCTCGGCCAGTTTCGGCTCCACCACCGGCGCGATCACTGCGGACACCGCCACGTCGGTGACTGTGGCCTCGCCCGCCGGCACCGGCACCGTCGACGTGACGGTCACCACCGCCGGCGGCACCTCCGCGACCTCGGCGTCAGACAGATTCACGTACACCCAGGCCCCGGCGTTCACGTCCGGCACCGCGACCACCTTCACCGTCGGTGTCGCCGGTTCGTTCACGCCGACGGCCTCGGGCAGCCCGACGCCCACCATCACTGAGGACGGTGCGCTGCCGAACGGTGTGACGTTCACGTCGGGCAGC
This sequence comes from uncultured Acidimicrobiaceae bacterium, assembly GCA_964621235.1. Lineage (GTDB taxonomy): Bacteria > Actinomycetota > Acidimicrobiia > Acidimicrobiales > RAAP-2 > Bog-756. The sequence goes on along the minus strand of CAZULR010000467.1, from coordinate 2,018 downwards.
CTCAGCGGAATCGCGACCAGACCGGGCTCGTTCCCCGTCACCTTCACCGCCCACAACGGGGTGGGCACCGACGCCGTCCAGTCCTTCACGCTGACCGTGTCGTCCGCACCGGTGAAGCTCACCGGCCCGGTCGTGGGCATCGCCTCGGGCCCGAATGGCTCCGGTTACTGGCTGGCCGACGCCGTGGGTGACGTGGCGCCGTTCGGCGGCGTGGGGAGCTACGGCTCGCTGGCCGGCACGCCGCTCAACGCGCCCATCGTCCATATCGTCGGCACCCCCGACGGGAACGGCTACTGGCTGGTCGGCGCCGACGGTGGCGTCTTCGCCTTCGGCGACGCCGGCTTCTACGGCTCGATGGGAGGCCACCCACTGAACGCGCCGGTCGTGGGCCTCGCCCCGTCGCCGTCGGGCAACGGGTACTGGCTGGTCGCCGCCGACGGTGGTGTGTTCGCCTTCGGCGACGCCCTCTTCCAGGGATCCGAGGGCGGCCATCAGCTCAACAAGCCGGTCGTGGGCCTGGCTGCCGATCCGAGCGGGGGCTACTGGCTGGTGGCCGCCGACGGAGGGGTCTTCTCCTTCGGTGCTCCGTTCTACGGCTCCACCGGGAACCTGACGCTGAACCAACCGGTCAACGGGGTCGCGGTGTCGGCCGATGGCAACGGCTACTGGCTGGTCGCGGCCGACGGCGGCGTCTTCGCCTTCGGCGACGCCCTCTTCCAGGGCACGGCATCCACGATCCCCAACAGTGCCCCGATCGTGGGCATCGCCACCGACACCAGCACGGGCGGGTACTGGCAGGTCAGCGAGCAGGGAGGGGTGTACTCCTTCAACGCCCCGTTCTACGGCGCGGCGTGATCCGGAGGTCACCGAACCCCGGGACCCCGGTCCAGCGCACCGGCCTGGTCCGTAGGGGCCTGGTCACGGTCTCCCTGGTGGCCGCCGCCCTGGTCGTCGTCGCGGGAACGCCCCAGCTCGCCGGCGCGGCGACGGCCGGCGCCGAGGTGCTGGTGACCCCCGGCACGACACGGGCCCTCGGCTCGGGTGGTTCGGCGACCCCCTACGGGGTCATCCTGCCCGTCGGTGCGTCGTGCCCGGGTGACACGGCCCACGACGGCTACCACGTCTACTCCTACCTGGTGCCGGCGAACGCCTCGCCCACCGACGTCTCCTTCAAGACCGGGCTGCCGAGCCGGTGGTACGGGTACATCGCCGAGGGGGCCTACGTCGGAGCGATCAACACGGCGGAGTCGACCGGGCAGATCGTGGGCCTCCCGACCTCCTTCGTCTGGACGAGGCTCACGCCGGCCATCCTCTTCGCCCACGGGGCCCGGACGGCCACCTGGAACGGGGGGATCGCCTGCGCTGACACCCACGGTCAGGTGACCGACTACTGGAACTCGACCATCCGCTTCACGGCCGACTCGTCCGACCCCAACGGCTTCACGTGGAAGGTGGTCGACCAGGGCGACGTCTCGTCGTCCGTCCCCGTCGCCCTGTGGGTGGGCATCGGCCTGCTCGTGGTCGCCGCCGGTGCAGCCGCCTACGCGCTCCGTCTGCGTCGCCGGCCCGATGCCCCCACCACACCGTCGGGTGACGGGGGAGCGACCGGGACCGCGCCGGGAGGCGGATCCGGTGCCGGTGCGCCCGCCGACGCCGAGCCGGAGCCCGCCGCGGGTGAGCCGGTGGGCCGATGAGCACCATGACCCCCGACCTCGGCTCCACGGTCGTCCACGAGGTGCCGGAGGGCACCGACGCCCGCCCGCGCCGGTTGCTGGTCGACACCAAGGCCCCGGCCGAGAAGGCCTTCCTCGGCCTGACCCGGGCGAGCGCGCTCGTCGTCCTGGCCGTCATCGCCCTGGTCGGGATCTTCCTGGCGCTCCGGGCCCTGTCCGCCCTCAAGGTGGCCAAGTTCTCGTTCCTGACCACCCAGGCGTGGCAGCCCGACGTCCACCACTTCGGGATAGCCGGGATCATGACCGGGACCATCCTCATCGCCTTCGTGGCCGTGGTCATCGCCA
>CAZULR010000466.1:0-2396 GCA_964621235.1 uncultured Acidimicrobiaceae bacterium | reverse complement strand
GTTCGGCGCGGGAGTGGTGACGGTGACGAGGGCCATGGCCCCAGCCTCACCGACCGACGGCCGGCGCGCCATTCATCCGATCGGCGGCCGCCCGGCGTGCCGGACACCGGAGCGGTGGGCCATCATCTGGGCGTGCCCATCGAGCCCTTCAGCGAGTTCGACCCCTTCGGGGGCGAGCCGGAGCCGCCGAGCCTGACCGGACGGCTGCTGGTCGCCACCCCGGCCGTCGACGACCCCAACTTCTGGCGGCGGGTCATCCTGGTGCTGGACCACGGCCTCCACGGCGCCATGGGTGTGGCCATCGACCGGCCCGGAGGCGTCGCCGTCGACCAGCTGCTGCCGCAGTGGCACGAGCTCGCCACGGCGCCGGCCGAGCTGTTCACCGGTGGTCCGGTGTCGCGTGACGCGCTGATCGGCCTGGTCCGCCTCGCCGACCGGTCCGTCGCCACCGGGGACGCGCCAGGCTGTCCGACGGGCTGGCGGCTGCTCATCGACGACGACCGCCCGGTGGGGACGGTCGACCTCGGCAGTGACCCGACCGCGGTGGCCGGGTCGATCATCGGGGCGCGCCTGTTCTCCGGCTACGCCGGGTGGGAGACCGGACAGCTCGAGGACGAGATCGACGAGGGATCGTGGTACGTGGTGCCGGCCGAGGCCCGGGACCCCGTCTCGGCCGATCCCGAGGGCCTATGGCGGCGTGTGCTGCGGCGCCAGGGGGGCGCACTGGCCCTGGTATCCGGATTCCCCCCGGACCCGAGCACCAATTGAGCCGCCCGTCGGCCCAGGAGTTCCCACCTCGTCGCCGGTCTGGTCAGAGCGGGACGTGCAGGCCCTCGGGGCGGCCCTCGGGCTGGGCCACCGTCGACCGCAGCAGCTCGAGCAACGCGCGCGTCGGGGCGGACGGCAGTCCGCGGCTGCGCTGGGCCACACCGACCCGTCGACGGGGGAGTCCGGTGACCTGCACGGGGTGGAACCGCTCGCGCAGCCAGCTGGGGATGGCCGTGGCCGGGAGGATCGCCGGACCGTAGCCTTCGAAGGTCAGGGAGGCGATGAGCCGGAGCCCGTCGATCTCGGCCGCGGGCAGGAGGGTGATGCCCAACGGGCGCGTGACGCTGTCGAGCTCGTCGCGGAACGCCGTGCCCGGCAGCGGCAGCAGGAGTTCGAGGTCGGCCAGGTCCTCGAGCTGCAGGCTGCGGTCCATCGAGGCGATGGGATGGCCCTCGGGTACCACCAGCATCAGGTCCTCCTCGAACAGGAGGCGGGTGACGAGGTCCTTGCCGCTGACCGGCAGGTGGAGGATGGCCAGGTCGAGTTGGCCGTTGGCCAGCTGCGGCTCGAGGCCGGTGGTGTTCCCCTCCACGATGACGAGGCGGAGCTGGGGATGGCGCTGGGCCGCGGCGTCCATGAGGCGGGGAACCAGCCAGCGGGCCGTGGTGCCGATCATCCCGGCGCGCACGGTGCCGGTCACCTCGTCCTTGCAGGCGGCCACGTCGGACATCAGCGCGTCGAGCTCGGACAGGATGCGCCGCGCCCGGGCCACCACGACCGTGCCCTCGGCGGTCAGTCGGCCGTCGGCCCGGTCGATCAGCGGGGTGCCGAGCTCCTTTTCGAGGCGCGCCACGTGGGCCGAGATGTTCGACTGGACCGTGCCGAGGTGCTCGGCGGCGGCCGAGAAGGTGCCGTGGTCGCTGATGGCGGTGAGTGCCTGGAGGTGTCGTAATTCCATCGGTAATTAAGATATCAGGTATCTAGACAAACTGGTTGACTGATTGCTCGCGACCGTTATACAGTGGCTCCACGACCACAGGACATAGGAATCCCCCTCCTTTCCTCGTTGAGTCAGTGCGAAGGGACCACCTCTCCCCCCCGGTGGTCCCTTTGCCGCGTCCGGGGGCCGTTCTCCCTGGTGGGTGGCATCGTCCGGGACCCCGCGGGACCCCGTCACCCCCGGAGGGCGCGGGCCCGTCGGGGCCAGCCCCCGTGGGTGGGCGCCCGGCGGTAGGTTGAGGGGATGTCCGACGCCACGGGTGCCGTCTTCGTCGACCTCGACCGTACGCTGATCCGGTCGGCGTCGGGTCCGGTGTTCCAGGAGGCCATGGTCGCCGAGGGCGTCCTCAGCGCCGGACGCAAGCTGCCGGGCGACCGCTACCTCTACGCCTTCTACAACTCCTTCGGCGAGACCGTCCCGTTCATGGGCCTGGCCCGGGCGGCGGCCCGCATGATGAAGGGTCGTCCGGCCGCCGGCGTGCGCAAGGCGGGTGCCGCGGTGGTGGAGGACCTCATCGATCTCGTCCAGCCCTGGGCCCTCGAGGAGCTGGCCGCCCACCGGGCCGAAGGTCGGCTGCTGGTGCTGGCGACCACCTCGCCCCACGACCTGGTCGACCCCCTGGCCTCGG
>CAZULR010000465.1:0-2417 GCA_964621235.1 uncultured Acidimicrobiaceae bacterium | reverse complement strand
GGCCACCCGCTGCTGCTGGCCGCCGGAGAGCTGGTTGGGATAGCTGTCGAACTTGTCGCCCAGGCCCACCCGCTCGAGGAGCTGGCGAGCCCGATCCTTCGACGGCCCCGACGATGCCTTCCGCACCCAGAGGGGTCCTGAAGTGACGTTGTCGAGGACGGAGAGGTGGGGGAACAGGTTGAAGCGCTGGAAGACCATGCCTATCTCGGCCCGCTTGGCGCAGACCTCCTTGTCCTTCAGCTCGTAGAGGCGGGTGCCGGACTGGCGGTAGCCCACGAGCTCGCCGTCGACGGAAAGCTCGCCGCCGTCGATCTTCTCGAGGTGGTTGATGCACCGCAGGAACGTGCTCTTGCCGGAGCCGGACGGGCCGATGAGGCACAGCACCTCGCCCCGACGGACGGTCAGGTCGATCCCCTTCAGGACCTCGAGGCGGCCGAAGGCCTTGTGGACGGCACGCGCCGAGACCATGGGGAGGGTGGCGCGGTCGGCACCGGAGGGACCGGGACGCGTCTCAGTCATGGGGTGCCACCCAGGGGGCCTCGGCCATCGCCGGCACCGGGCGGACCCGGTTGCGGCCGAGGGAGGACTTGAGCTGCTGGAAGGGGGTGGGGGGCAGCTGCCGGCTGGCGCCCCGGGCGTAGTAGCGCTCGATGTAGTACTGCCCGACGGTCATGATCGAGGTGAAGAACAGGTACCAGAGGCTGGCCACGAGCAGCAGGGGCACGATCTGGTAGGTCGTGTTGGCGATGTTCTGCGTCGCCTGGAACAGGTCGGTGCCGGCGATCACCGACACCAGGGACGTCGTCTTCAGCATCGAGATCGTCTCGTTGCCGGTCGGGGGGATGATGACCCGCATGGCCTGGGGCAGTACCACCTTGCGGAGGGTGAGGCCCCGGGACAGGCCGAGCGACGATGCGGCCTCCGCCTGGCCCTCGTCCACCGAGATGATGCCGGCCCGGACGATCTCGGACATGTAGGCACCCTCGTTGAGGCTGAGGCCGATGGCTCCGGCGATGAAGGACGTCGCCAGGGTGGTCGAGGCGACGGTCAGCGGCGGGTTGATGCCGAGATAGGTCAGGAACGGGACGCCGATGCCGAGCTGGGGGTAGAGGTAGCTGATGCCCAGGTACCAGAAGAACAGCTGGACCAGGATCGGGGTGCCGCGGAAGAACCAGATGTAGACCCACGCCGCTCCCGACATCAGCCGGTTGGGGGAGAGCCGCATGACGGCCAGGATCACCCCGATCAGCACCCCCGCCACCATGGCGATGACCGTGAGCTCCAGGGTCACCACGATGCCGCGCAGCACCGGGGTGGCGAACAGGTAGTGGCCGACGACGGCCCACTGGAACCGGCCCTCCCGCACGCCGCCCCGCTGCACGTGGGAGAACACCAGGGTGTTCACCAGCATGGCGATCAGCACCAGGATGACGGCGCTGGCCACCCAGCGCCACGGATGGCGCACGGGGACGACCTTCAGGGTCGACGGGTCACCCTCGACCCGGTGGTCCGCCGCCGGCGGTCCCGGTTGGTCCGTCACGGCGCAGCCCGACGGTCCGAGGCGATGCTCAGCTGCTGGCGCCGTTGACCGTGGCCGTGGTCACGGCTCCCGCCTGCAGGCCCCACTTGGTCAGGATCTGGGTGTAGACGCCGTTGGAGATCAGCAGGTTGACCGCCGCCTGGACCGGCGACGTGAGCCCCTTGCTCTTCGGGAGGGCGAGCCCGTAGGGGGCGACGGCGATGGGGGCGCCGCTGTTCTGGAAGACGCCGTTCGACGTGGCCACGATGTATGCGGCCACCGGCGAGTCGGCGAAGCCGGCGTCGGCCCGGCCGCTGGACACGGCCACGTTGGCCTCGGTCTGGGTGCCGAAGCTGAGCACCGTGACCTTCCCCTGGCCGGTGGCCGTGCACTTGGCGGCCTGGGTCTTGGCGTCCGTCTCCTCGGTCGTGCCGCTCTCCACGGCGACGCTCTTGCCGCACAGGGCCTGGAGCGAGGTGATCAGCGGGCTGCCGGTCTTCACGTAGAACGACTCACCGGCGCTGAAGTAGTCGACGAAGTCGACGACCTTCTGACGGGCCTTGGTGTCGGTGAACGAGGAGGCGCCCATGTCGTACTTGCCGGCCACGATGCCCGGGATGATGGTGTCGAAGGTGGCGTTGACCAGCTTCGCCTTGAGGCCCATGGTCTGGGCGATGGCATTGGACAGGTCGGCGTCCATGCCGACGATGGTCGTCCCGTCCGAGGCGAGGAACTCGTTGGGCGGGTAGGTGGCGTCGAGGGCCACGGTCAGATTGCCGGTGGAGTGGATCGACGCGGGGACGGTGGCGGCGATGGCCGAGTTGGCCGGCTGCGTCGGGATCACCGTGGTCGGGATCGGAGGGGTCGTCGACGTGGTGGTCGACGCCGGGGCCGTGGT
>CAZULR010000464.1:0-2419 GCA_964621235.1 uncultured Acidimicrobiaceae bacterium | reverse complement strand
GGCTGATCGAGTCCTTGCCGTCGAGGTCCATGTCGAAGCCGGCGTCGCGCAGCACACGCGCCTTGCGCTCCTCGGTGGCCTTGCACCAGATGAAGTCCTCGATGTCCGGGTGGTCGGCGTCGAGGATGACCATCTTGGCGGCCCGGCGGGTCTTTCCGCCCGACTTGATGGTGCCGGCCGAGGCGTCGGCACCGCGCATGAAACTGACCGGGCCCGATGCCGTGCCGCCACCCTTCAGGAACTCGTGCGACGAGCGGATCCGGGACAGGTTGACCCCGGCGCCGGAGCCACCCTTGAAGATCACGCCCTCCTCGGTGTACCAGTTGAGGATCGAGTCCATCGTGTCGTCGACCGACAGGATGAAGCAGGCCGAGCCCTGCTGGGGAACGCCGGCCACGCCGATGTTGAACCACACCGGCGAGTTGAAGGCGGCCATCTGGTGGACGATGAGGTGCTTGAGCTCGGCGGAGAACGCCTCGGCCTCCTCATCGTCGAGGAAGTACCCGTCCTTGATACCCCACGCCGTGACGGTGTCGACGACCCGGTCGGCCACCTGGCGCAGCGACGACTCACGCTCGGGGGTGCCCGGGGTCCCCCGGAAGTACTTCTGGGTCAGGATGTTCGTGGCGTTGAGACTCCACGACGCGGGCACCTCGACGTCGAGCTGCTCGAAGGCCACCGAGCCGTCGCGGTAGTTGGTGATCCGGGCGTCGCGCCGTTCCCAGACGACCTCGTCGTAGGGATGGGTGCCGGCAGTCGTGAAGTGGCGGCGGATGCCGATGCCGGCTCGCTGCGGTGCGATGGCCATGGAGTGGACCTCTTTCTGTTGGTCGTCGGTGGGGCTGGGTGCTGCTGGTGTCGTGGGGTGCTGGTGTCGTCGGAACTGCCACTGCGGTGTCTCAGTGCTGCGGTGCTGCGTCCCCTGCCCCGGGGGTGAGGTCGTCGAACCCGATCCGGTCCGGGTGTCCGAGCGGCAGTTCCTGCCCCGTCGCCAGGTCCGGAACCGCCGGTTCTGCCGCCGACGCCGTCCTGCCCGACCGCCCGGGCCACTCCCCATCGTATCCAGGTCAGGCGACCGTGGATTCCGATGAAGACACAAGATGTAGTGGTTTACCCTCCCCCGAGGTACGAGATAGTGGGTCTATTACAGCAGTGTAGTTACGCCCCTGTCAACGCTCACGCCCCGGAACGCGCCTCGGATCGGTCACGAATTGCCTGTTGGGAGGCCGTTCGCGAAGGTTTGCAAATCATTGCTGTCAGCTAGCGCCTGCGGAGCGTGATTGAACCCCCACGCTCCGCCCCGGTCGGGAGGCGCCGCCGACCCCCCGGGCGCGGGGTCGGCGCGGTCACGGGGCGCGGTCGCCCCCGGGCACCGCTTCTCCCCCACCCCCGGAGCCTCGGTACAGTCCCCCTGTGGCCAACCGCATCCCCGTCAGCATCGCCGTCGACGCCGGCACCACCGGCGTGCGGGCCCTGGTCGTCGACGAGCAGGCCCGGGTGGTGGACCTGGCCTACCGGGAGCTGACCCAGTTCTTCCCACGGCCCGGCTGGGTCGAACACGACGCCACCGAGATCTGGCGGCTGGTGTGCGAGGCGCTCACCGAGGTGGCCGGCAGGCTCGGGGCCGAGGGGCGGGTGGCCCGGGCCATCGGGATCACCAACCAGCGGGAGACCGTGGTCGCCTGGGACCGGGCGACGGGCGCGCCCCTTCACCGGGCCCTCGTCTGGCAGGACCGCCGCACCGCCGACCGGTGCGCCGACCTGACGGACACCGGCCACCTCCCCCTGGTACGAGAGCAGACGGGCCTGGTCCTCGACCCCTACTTCTCGGCCTCCAAGATGCAGTGGCTGCTCGAGGAGGGGGGCGTCCCGGCCGGCCCGGACCTGGCCCTGGCCACCGTCGACAGCTGGATCCTCTGGAACCTGAGCGGTGGCCGGTCGGGCGGCACGTTCGCCACGGACGTCACCAATGCCTCACGCACCATGCTCTTCGACATCGTGGTCCGGCGCTGGTCGGAGGAGCTGTGCGACCTGTTCCACGTTCCCGCCGGCGCACTGCCGACGGTGCGCCCGTCGTGCGGTCGGTTCGCCACGGTGGCACCCGGCGTGCTGGGCGCGGGCTCGCCGCTGGCCGGCGTCCCGGTCAGCGCGCTCATCGGCGACCAGCACGCCGCGCTCTTCGGGCAGGCCTGCTTCGACCGCGGCATGACCAAGGCCACCATCGGCACCGGCAGCTTCATCCTGATGAACGTGGGCCACACCTGCCCGGCACCCGTCGACGGGCTGATCACCACCCTCGCCTGGGACCTCGGCACCGACGGGGACGTAGCCATCGGCGCCGACGGCGGCCCGCGTGACGGTCGCAGCTCCCTGGCCTACGCCGTCGAGGGATCCGTCTTCGTGGCCGGCGCCGGCGTGC
>CAZULR010000463.1:0-2420 GCA_964621235.1 uncultured Acidimicrobiaceae bacterium | reverse complement strand
CCAGGCCGGACCCGAGCGACAGCGACCCGGTGTCGCCCATGAAGATCTTGGCCGGGGCCGCGTTCCACCAGAGGAAGCCGAGGCAGGCCCCGGCCAGGGCCACCGAGGCCAGGGCCAGGTCGAGGGCGTCGCCCACGTGGTAGATGCTGAAGTGCCGGTACTGCCAGTAGCCGATGATGGCCAGGCAGGCGAAGCAGAACGTGGCCGAGCCGGCGGCCAGTCCGTCGAGGCCGTCGGTCAGGTTCACCGCGTTGGCCGACGCCACGATGATGAGCGTGCCCCACACCACCCAGACGGCGGTCCCCATGTGGAGGCCGATCGAGTTGTACCGGGTGAACGACAGCGTGGTCGATGCGTGGGCCCAGTAGACGGCCAGGAGCGAGAAGGTCACACCGAGCACCATCTGGGAGGCGAACTTCGCCCGCTTGTTCAGGCCGAGGCTGCGCCGGTGGCGCACCTTGATCCAGTCGTCGGCGAACCCGATCCCGGCCGCGCCGATGATGGCCCACAGCACGAGGACCCCCGACCGGGACCAGTGGACCCCCGGGATCACGTGGGCGGCCAGGAACCCGATGATCACGGCCCCGACGATGCAGATGCCGCCCATGGTCGGCGTTCCCGCCTTGGCGATGTGCACCTGCGGGCCGTCCTCGCGGATCTGCTGGCCGATGTTGTTCTTCAGCAGCCACCGGATGAGGATGGGCGTGGTCAGGACCGCCACCCACAGCGCGATGCCGCCTGAGGTCATGAGGGAGATCACCGGCCGGCCTCCCCGGTGCCGTCGAACCGCTCCGCCAGGGCCGCGCTCGCCTCGACCCTGTCGTCGAAGGGCACGGCCACACCTCCCGAGACCTGGGTCGTCTCATGGCCCTTGCCCGCCAGCAGCACCACGTCGCCGGGCCGGGCCCGTCCCACCGCCACCCGGATGGCCGTGGCCCGATCGGGCTCGACGACGACCTCGGCCGGCCCGTCCATGCCGGACCGCACCTGGTCGATGATCACCGCTGGGTCCTCGGTGCGCGGGTTGTCGGAGGTGAGGACCACCACGTCGGCGAGGCTCGTGGCCACCGCCCCCATCTCCGGGCGTTTGCCCTGGTCACGATCGCCACCGCAGCCGAACAGGCACACCACCCGCCCGTCCCCCGACAGGTCCCGTACCGCCCGCAGCGCCTCGGCGAGGCCGGCGGGCGTGTGCGCGTAGTCGACCAGGACCGCCACGGGCGCTCCCGCGCCGACCACCTCCATGCGGCCCGGAACCACCGGTGCGGCACGGAGTCCGGCCACGACGACATCCTCTTCGACGCCCAGTGCCACGCCCACAGCGGCAGCCACCAGGGCGTTGTCGACATTGAACCGGCCCGACAGCGGCAGGTCCACCATGCGCCCCCGCCACGTGAACCGCGACGCACCCACGATCGACCGCACGTCCTCGGCCTCGTCGCGTCGGACCGCGGTGGTCGCGGCCGGTTCGAGCCGCTCCAGCAGTCGGGCTCCCCACGGATCGTCGGCCAGGACCACAGCGAGCCGGCACCGCTCGGGAGCGAAGAGCGACGCCTTCGCCTCGAAGTAGTCCTCCATGGAGCCGTGGTGGTCCAGGTGGTCCCGGCTCAGGTTCGTGAACGCGGCCACGTCGAAACGGATGGCGTCCACCCGGTGTTGGGTCAGGGCATGGGAGGAGACCTCCATGGCCACCGCACTTCGGCCCGCCCCCACCGCCTCGGCCAGGTACATCTGCAGGTCGGGAGCCTCCGGCGTGGTCCGGGTCCCACCGAGCGTGCCGATCACCTCGGTGGGTCGCCCGGCGGCCTCCAGGATGGCCGCCACCAGCTGCGTGACCGTCGTCTTGCCGTTCGTCCCGGTCACCCCGACGGTCTGGAGGGAACGGGCGGGATGGCCCCAGAAGGCGGCGGCCACCGAGGCCATGGCCGGGCGCACCTGCCCGGGTTCCACCACCACCTGGGTCACGTCGAGGTCGAGCACGTGCTCGCACAGCAGCGTTCGTGCCCCGCGGGACACCGCCTCGGCGGCGTGACGGTGGCCATCGGTGGCCGCTCCGGGGACACAGCAGAAGAGCGCCCCCTCCCCCACCCGTCGACTGTCGAAGTCGACCGCCGTCACCACGGTTGCCGACGGGTCGCCCCGGACGTCACGGACGGGGACGCCGTCGAGGAGGTCGGCCACCATCACCACGTCGAGTTCCGGGAGGAGTGCGCTGGTGGAGGGGTGGCGGGCGTGCCCGGACCCACCTAGGGGCCTTCCGTGACCGCTCCGGCGGGCACGGTGACACTGCCCGTGCCGCCCACGGCCGTGTTGGATGCTGCCGTGGTGGCTGCGGCGGTGGTGGGGATGCCGTAGTGGTGGAGGGCGTACGCCATGATCGTGGAGAAGACGGGAGCGGCCACGGCACCACCGTAGATCGG
>CAZULR010000462.1:0-2424 GCA_964621235.1 uncultured Acidimicrobiaceae bacterium | reverse complement strand
GACGAGGAGACCGCGGAGGTCCGCCTCAACGAGGCGCTGCCCTGAGCCGAGCGGGGCCCGTCTGGGCCATCGTGGTGGCCGGTGGATCGGGTCGCCGGTTCGGCGGTCCCAAGCAGTTCCTCCCCCTTGCCGGGCACCCGGTGGTCTCCTGGTCGGTGCGCGCCGCTCGGACGGTGGCGGACGGCGTGGTGCTGGTGGTGCCGGACGATGACGTTGGCGGTGCCGTCGACGAACTGCCGGTACGCGGCGCCGGCGACGATGCCGCCTACGGCGCCACGGCGGTGGTGGGCGGCGGGGCCACCCGGGCCGACTCGGTCCGGGCCGGCCTGGCCGTCGTGCCGGCCGACGCCGCGGTCGTGGTCGTGCACGACGCCGCCCGTCCCCTGGCCGGCCCCGACCTGTTCGCGGCCGTCGTGGACGCCGTCCGGGCGGGTGACGTCGACGGCGCCGTCCCGGTGGTGCCCGTCGCCGACACCCTGAAGCGGGTCCGGGGCGCCCGTGTGGTGGCCACGGTGGACCGGGACGGGCTGGTGGCGATCCAGACGCCGCAGGCCTTCGCCGCCGACGCGCTGCGGGCCGCCCACGCGGACGGCGGCGACGCCACCGATGACGCTGGACTGCTGGAGGCGGCCGGGATGGCGGTCGGCACGGTCCCCGGCGACCCGCGCAACCTCAAGCTGACGCGGCCCGAGGACCTCGCCCTCGCCGAGGCTCTGCTCGCCGGGGCGCCGACATGAGCGGGGTGCCGGCGCTGCGGGTGGGCCAGGGCATCGACGTCCACCCCTTCAGCGACGACCCCGACCGACCGCTGGTGCTCGGTGGCGTGGTGATCGACGGCGAGGGGGTGCGCGGTCTCGACGGCCACTCCGACGCCGACGCGGTCGCCCACGCCGTGGCCGACGCCGTTCTGGGGGCGGCGGGCCTGGGCGACCTCGGCCGCCATGCGCCCGACACCGACCCGCGCTGGGCCGGGGCCGACTCGATCGAGCTTCTCGAGCGGATGGTGGGGCTGGCCGCGTCGGCCGGCTGGGTGCCGGTGAACGCCGACTGCACCGTGGTCGCCGAGCGGCCCCGGCTCGCGCCGCACGTGGCCGGCATGGCCGAGCGGCTCGGTGCAGCCCTGGGCGCACCGGTCAACGTCAAGGCCACCCGGGCCGAGGGGCTCGGGGCCCTGGGCCGGGCCGAGGGGATCGCCTGCACCGCGGTGGTGCTGCTGGCCGCCGGACGCCCGGCCGGTTCCGACGAGTCCGGGGGCGCGGCCCGCGGGGACGGGGTGGTCCGATGAGCGCGGCACCAGCCGGGGGCCGGGGCAAGCGGTCGCGCACGCCCGCGCCGAAGGGCGGCGCACGTGGGGCGGCGAAACCCACCGGACGCGAGGCCAAAGCGGCCTGGATGAAAGCCAAAGACGCCTCGGGAGGACGTGGCGGCCGGGGCGCGGCGCCGGCGAGGGGCGCCGGGCGGGCGTCGGTCAACGATCGGGGGCGGGGGCCGGGAGGGGCGAAGGAGGCTCCGGTCCGCCGTGGCCCGAAGCATGTCGGACTCGGTGGCGACCAGGTCGAGGGCCGCCAGGCCGTCCGCGAACTGCTGAGTGCCGGCCGACGTCCGGTGACCTCGTTGCTGATGGCGGAGGGCATGGACGCCGCCGAGATCCTGGACGACATCGAGGCCCTGGCGTCGAAGAAGCGGGTCAAGGTGGACTACGTGTCGCGCAGGCGAATCGATGCGGCGGCGCGGACGGACGGGTCCCAGGGCGTGGTGGCACTCGCCCGGCCCATCGAGGAGACGGCGCTCGAGGACCTCTGCCAGCCCACCAGGCGGGGCCGGGTGCCCTTCCTCCTGGTGCTCGATGGCATCACCGATCCCCACAACCTGGGCGCGGTGCTGCGGAGCGCCGAGTGCGCCGGTGTGACCGGCATCGTGCTGCCCCGCCACCGCTCGGCCCACCTGTCGCCCACGGTGGCCAAGGTCGCCGCCGGGGCCATCGAGTACCTGCCCATGGCGCTGGTCGCCGGCGTGCCCGCCGCACTGCAGCAGCTGTCCTCGCTCGGCGTGGTCACGGTCGGGCTGGTCGGGGAGGCCCCGACCTCGCTCTATGACCTGCCGTTGGGGGACCAGCCGGTGGCGCTGGTGCTCGGCTCCGAGGGGTCGGGACTGGCCGCGCTGACCAGGCGGCGGTGTGACGAGTTGGCGGCCATCCCGCAGCACGGGACGCTGTCCTCGCTCAACGTGGCCACGGCGGGGGCCATCGCCTGCTTCGACGTCGCCCGGCAGCGCACGGCCGCGGGCGCCTGACCGGTGCGGTGGGAGGTCAGACCTCCTCGACGGTCACGCCCTTCCAGAAGGCAACGCGGTCGGTGATCTCCTTGGCCGCGTCCTTGGGCTCCGGGTAGTACCAGGCGGCGTCCTCGTTGCGGGTGCCGTCGA
>CAZULR010000461.1:0-2424 GCA_964621235.1 uncultured Acidimicrobiaceae bacterium | reverse complement strand
GCAACTTCATCGTGGTGGTGGCGACCAGGAGCCAGATCACCGCCTACATCAACCGCGTGTTCTCGAGCGGTGACGCGGCGGACATGGCCATGGAGGCCTCGCTCGGCATGGACGGCACGTCGGCCGAGCCGGGCATCGACGACATCCAGACCGCCACCGAGACGGCACCGATCGTCCGGTACGTCAACCTCCTGATCCTCCAGGCGCTTAACGAGCGTGCCTCGGACATCCACATCGAGCCGACCGCCGCGGACCTGAGGATCCGCTACCGCATCGACGGTGTGCTCCACGACGTGTCGACCGGGCCCAAGGCCATCGCCGCGGCCGTCACCACCCGACTCAAGGTCATGGCGGACATGAACATCGCGGAGCACCGCATCCCCCAGGACGGCCGTATCTCGCTCAACGTCGGTGCCAAGGGCATCGACCTCCGCATGGCGACGCTACCGACCATCTACGGCGAGAAGATCGTCATGCGGGTGCTCGACAAGTCGAGCGTCGTGCTCGGATTCGCAGAGCTCGGTTTCGATCCGGAGATGCTGCGCACCTATGAGGCGCTCTACACCAAGCCCTACGGGACGATCCTCGTCAGCGGCCCCACCGGTTCCGGAAAGTCGACCACCCTCTACACCACCTTGACCGCGCTCAACTCGCCGGAGAAGAACATCATCACCGTCGAGGACCCGGTCGAGGTGCCCCTCAAGGGCGTGAACCAGGTCCAGCTCAACACCAAGGCCGGCCTCAACTTTGCCAGTGCCCTCCGCGCCATTCTGCGGTCCGACCCCGACATCGTCCTGGTGGGCGAGATCCGGGACAAGGAGACCGCCCAGATCGCCATCGAGGCCGCCCTCACGGGGCACATGGTCCTCGCCACCCTGCACACCAACAGTGCTGCGGCCACGCCGATGCGCCTCATCGAGATGGGCATCGAGCCCTTCCTGGTCACCTCGGCGCTGTCCGGTGTGGTGGCCCAGCGCCTCGCCCGACGGCTGTGCATGCACTGCAAGCAGCCGTACACACCCACCGAGGCGGACATCTCCGCCGCCGGCTGGACCCTCGACGAGGTCGAGGCGGTCGGCACCCTAGGTGAGGTCAACCGCTCCGTCGGCTGCTCGGCGTGCGCCCAGACGGGCTACCGGGGTCGACTCGCTCTTGCCGAACTGATGCCTATGACCGAGGAGGTCGAGCGCATGATCATCGAAGGAGGTTCGGTGGAGGACATCCACCGGCTCGCCGTCACCCAGGGCATGGTCGCCCTCCGTCAGGCCGGACTTCGCAAGGCCATCGACGGGGAGACCACGCTCGAGGAAGTGCTGCGGGTGGTCGCATGACATCCGTCACGTCGAGTACGCACACCCAGTGGAACACCCGTCTGGCCGAGGCACTTGTCGATGCCGGGTACGAGACGGCCGCGGGCCTGCAGCCCGTGGTGGCGAAGGCCTCGGCGACCAACCAGTCGCTCGGCTACCTCCTGGTCAGTAGCGGACGGACGCTCCCCAGTGTCGTCGTGGGCACGCTCGCGCAGCTCGCGCAGCTGCCGGCGGTCGACCTGTCGGAGTTCACGCCGCAGCCCGACGCCACCGCCGCCATGCCCGCCGAGGTCGCCAACGAGTTCGGCGCCATCGGCCTGCAGATCGACGGCCATGCGCTGGTGGTGGCCTTCGCCGAGCCGCCCGAGCCCGCCGAGGTCGACGAGCTCGCCGGGCGGGTCGGACACCGGGTCCACCCGGTGCTGGCCGACCCGGTCGTCATCGCCCGACACCTCGGTACCGACGCGTCGGCCGGCTCTCCCGCGGAGCCCGACGTGCCTCGCGACCGAACCGAGGTGGTGGACGAGCTCCTGAGCCAGGGCATGGCAGCGGGTCGCAAGGATGACTCGGTGCCGCTCCACGTCGACGACCTCCTGCGTTACGCGGTGTCCGTCGGCGCCTCCGACCTCCACCTCACCGCGGCCATGCCCGGGACGATCCGCCTCCACGGCGCCCTGCGGCCGATCGAGGGATGCCCGCCACTCGACAACGACACCATCCGGGACATGGTCTTCGGGATCCTTCCCGGATCGCAGCGCGAGCGCTTCGAGGAGGAGAAGGAGCTCGACACCTCGCACACCATCCCCGGCGTCGGCCGGTTCCGTGTGAACGTCGCACTGCAGCGGGGGACCATCACGGCCGCCCTGCGCCCGATCCCTCACGAGATGCCGGTCTTCTCCAGTCTGGGCCTTCCGGACTCGATCCGGGCGTTCACCGACCTGCGACGTGGGCTGGTCCTCGTCACCGGCCCGACCGGCTCCGGAAAGTCGACGACACTCGCATCGCTCATCGACATCATCAACCGGACCAAGCCACTGCACATCGTGACGGTCGAGGATCCGATCGAGTTCCTGCACGACCACAAGCGCTCGATCATCACCCAGCGCGAGATCGG
>CAZULR010000460.1:0-2428 GCA_964621235.1 uncultured Acidimicrobiaceae bacterium | reverse complement strand
CCTTCGTGGGCGGCGGGGCCAACTCCGACCTCTGGTCCCAGATCCACGCCGACGTCCTCGGCCGCGAGATCCGGCAGGTGGCCGACCCGGTCCTGGCCAACGTCCGCGGTGCGGGCCTGCTGACCCTTCTCGGGCTCGGCCGGATCTCCCTCGGGGACATCCCGGCGATGGTCGAGATCCGCCGGACCTACGAGCCGAACGCGGCCACCGCCGCCGAGTACGACCTGCTGTTCGGCGAGTTCGTCACCCTGTACAGGCAGACCAAGGGCATCTTCAGGCGTCTCAACCGCTTCTGACCGTCACGCCGCCTTCCGGGCGTGCGCCTCGGCCCACTCCAGGACGGCGTCGGCCGTGCGCTGGTCGAAGATCACGCCGAGGTGCCCGGCGTCCGGCAGCTCCAGGAACGAGTGGGGCCGGCCCGGCCGGGAGGAACGCGGCGCCACCAGCCGGTCGTTACCGGCGGCGATCACCAGGAGGGGCGGCCGTGGGCCGGTGAGCGACCGGACGGACCGCAGGTAGGTGCTGTCCGTGCCCATCTCCCTCATGACCCGCAGTGGGCCGAACCGTGACAGCGAATGCCCCCGGTGCGGGGTGCCGATGGTCACCAGGGCATCCATCGGGGCACCCAGCGCGGCGGCATGTTCGCCCACCAGGCCGCCCATGGAATGCCCGACGACGACGATGGAGTCGTGCACCTCCGCCAGCTGTTCGAGCAGTCCGACGAGGCGCTGGGCCGACCTCGCGATCGGCCCGAAGACCAGCCGCTCGTTGAAGTACTTGGTGCGCCATCCGTGGGCGCGGGCGCTGCGGCGGATCGGGGTCAGCGGCCACTCATTGCCCGGGGCGGCGAAGCCGCCCACGAAGACCAGTACCTTGCTCATCGCCGGCGTAGCCGACCGGACGGTCCGGCTCCCGCCACCCGTCCTCGAGTTCCGGTTGCCGTGGGCCCGTCCGGCTCCGGGGCCGACCGGGCCATGCTCCAGCGACACGCTTCCATGGTGTGATCTTCGGGCACGACCCGATCGTGGCACCAGAGCCGAACGACCCCGATCGCCGCGCCACCCGAGGACGCGCCGTCCAACGGGGCGCGTGCCGTCGGACTACGACGAGCGGGGCTTCCTCCCCCGGTCGGCGGCGCTGACCACGGCCGCCAGCGACGCGTCGAGGATGCTCGAGTCCATGCCGACGCCCCACCACGTGGTGCCGTCGGGCCCCTCGGCCTCGACATAGGCGACCGCGGAGGCGCCGCTTCCCGACGTGAGGGCGTGCTCGCTGTAGTCCTTGACCTCGAAGGTGACGCCGAGGTCGGCGCGCAGGGCGCCGACCAGCGCGTCGATGGGGCCGTTCCCCTCACCCATGACCGTGCGGGGGACCCCGTCGACCAGCAGTTGCGCCGTGACCGTGGTGCGACCCCCTCCGGTCGTCATCTCGCTGCCGAGCAACCGGACGCCGGCCTCCTCGGGCAGATAGGTCCGCGAGAACACGTCCCACATCTCCCCGGGCTGGATGACGGTGCCGGACTCCTCGGTCACCTCCTGCACCTGCTTGGAGAACTCGACCTGGAGCCGCCGGGGGAGGTCGAGTCCGTGCTCTGTGTCCATGATGTAGGCGACCCCTCCCTTGCCCGACTGGCTGTTGACCTGGATGATGGCCTCGTAGGTGCGGCCCGTGTGGCTCGGGTCGATGGGCAGGTAGGGCACCTCCCAGTGGTCGTAGTCCTCGCCGATCGCCTCGAACCCCTTCTTGATGGCGTCCTGGTGGGAGCCAGAGAAGGCCGTGTACACGAGGTCACCCGCATAGGGGTGACGCGGGTGGACCGGCATGCGGGTGGCGAACTCGGCGACGCGGCGCACCCGGTCGATGTCGCTGAAGTCGAGGGCGGGATCGACGCCCTGGGAGAACAGGTTCATGGCCAGCGTGACGACGTCGACGTTGCCGGTGCGCTCGCCGTTGCCGAACAGGGTGCCCTCCACCCGGTCGGCGCCGGCCAGCACGGCCAGCTCGGCGGCCGCCACCGCGGTGCCCCGGTCGTTGTGGGGGTGCAGGCTGAGCACGATCGATGCGCGGTCGCGGATGGTGCGGCCGAACCACTCGATCACGTCGGCGTAGACGTGGGGCCCGTACATCTCGACGGTGTTGGGCAGGTTGAGGATGAGGGGTCGCTCCGGCGTCGGCTGGATGACCTCCATCACGGCCTCGCAGATCTCCACGGCGAACTCCGGCTCCGTCCCCGTGAAGCTCTCCGGGGAGTACTCGTAGCGGATGTCGGTGTCGGGCAGTGTCGACTCGAACTTCCTGCACAACCGGGCCGCACCGGTGGCGATGTCGACGATGCCCTGGCGGTCGAGGCCGAAGACCACCCGGCGCTGGAGCGTGGAGGTCGAGTTGTAGAAGTGGACGATGGCCCGCTTGGCGCCGCGCAGCGACT
>CAZULR010000459.1:0-2430 GCA_964621235.1 uncultured Acidimicrobiaceae bacterium | reverse complement strand
ACCCCTGGCGGACGATGCCCCACGAGGGGATGACGCCCCACATCTCGGGCACGTCACTGTCGGCCCAGGCGCGCTACGCCGCCGGTACGAGGGAGATCCTCGAGTGCTTCTTCGCGGGCGAGCCCATCCGGGACGAGTACCTGATCGTCGACGGCGGTCACCTGGCCGGCACCGGGTCCCACTCCTACAGCGCCCACAATTCCTCGGGCTGAGCGCACGCCGGGTCGGCGGCCGTAGGCTCGTCGCATGGATGCGAGCGGCCCACCCGGGACGTGGCGACCGGTGGTGGACCACGGTCGGTGCGAGGCGAAGCGTGACTGCGTGCGGGTCTGTCCCGTCGACGTGTTCGACGTGAGGCGGATCGACGCCGAGGACTTCGCGGCCCTAAGCGGAGTCGGCCGCCTGCGGAGCCGGGCCCACCGCCGGATGACCGCGTACGCCGTCCGGGCCGAGGCCTGCACGGGGTGCGGCGCGTGCGTGACCGCCTGCCCCGAGACCGCCGTCGAGCTCGTCCGGTCCCGGTAGGCGGCGATCGGCGCCGGCTCCTGGCCGGCACCTCGGCCGGAGAGAGGGGTTTCTCGGGAGCCGGACCACCGGCCGCCCGGAGGCGCCGCGTCCGGTAGGCATCCGGCATGGGTAGCGTTGCGGCGTGACGGTCGACACGGACGGGACGCGCCAAGGCTGCGCCGGGTGAACATCCTGGCCATCGACCAGGGGACCTCGGCGACGAAGGCCCTCGTGGTGGGCGACGCGGGTGCCGTGCTCAGCGTGGCCGAGTGCCCGGTGCACCCAGCGACGCCGGGAGACGGTGCCGTCGAGCAGGACCCCGCCGAGCTGCTCGCCTCGGTGATCGCCGCCGGCCGTGCCGCCATCGACCGCGCCGGGGTGGTGGTCCACGGGGTCGGCCTCGCCAACCAGGGCGAGACGGTCCTCGCCTGGGAGCCCGACTCCGGGCAGCCGCTCACCACGGCGATCTCCTGGCAGGACCGGCGGGCGATCTCGGTGACGGACACGCTGGTGGAGCACCGTACCCGGCTGGGGGAGCTGACCGGGCTGCCCCTCGACCCGTATTTCTCGGCGCCGAAGTTGGCGTGGCTCCGCCGCAACCGGACCTCCGAGGGGGTGGTGACGACCACCGACACCTGGCTGCTCCACGCCCTCACGGGAGCGTTCGTGACCGACGTGACCACCGCGTCGCGTTCGCTGGTGCTCGACCTCGACACCCGGCGGTGGTCGGACGAGGCCGTGGGGCTGTTCGGGCTGGCGCCGTCCGACCTGCCCGAGATCGTCGGGTGCGCCACACCGATCGGCACCACGGCGGCCTTCGGACCGTCCCTCCCGGTGACGGGTCTGGCCGTGGACCAGCAGGCCGCCCTGGTCGGCGAGGCGTGCCTCGCCCCCGGCCAGGCCAAGTGCACCTTCGGCACCGGGGCGTTCCTGCTGGTCACGACCGGCCCGGTCCCGCGCCGGTCCACCCACGGGCTGTCCGCTTCGGTGGCGTGGGAGGTGCCGGGATCGGCTTCCTACTGCCTGGACGGCCAGAGCTACACGGCGGGCGCCGCCGTGTCGTGGCTGGTGTCCATGGGACTGCTGCGCTCCCCGTCCGACCTCGACGTCGTGGCCACCTCCGTCCCCGACACCTCCGGCGTGACCATGGTGCCGGCACTGGCCGGCCTGGGCGCCCCGTACTGGCGACCGTCGGCGACCGGCACCCTCGAGGGTCTCGACCTGCACACGTCACCCGCCCATGTGGTGCGGGCCACGCTCGAGGGCCTGGCCGCCCAGGTGGCCGTGCTCGCCGGGGCCGCCGCCGACGACCTGGGCGCCCCCCTGCTCGAGCTCCGGGTCGACGGTGGGCTGACGCAGTCCGCGTTCTTGATGCAGCACCAGGCGGACCTGCTCCAGGTGCCCATTGAGGTCTTCGCGTCACCCCACGCCACCGCCCTCGGGGTGGCCGTGCTGGCCCGGATGGGACTCGAGGGGGAGGGTGCCGGACTCCGAGCTCCCGAGCCCGAACCGGCCGCCCGCTACGAGCCCGCGATGGGCGCCGACGAGGCCGGCGAACGGCTCGCCCGGTTCCGGCGGTCGGCCGAGCGCGCCGTGGCCGCCTCGGACGCGGGCTGACCGTGGCACCGGAGGTCCTGGCCGAGGTCGACGTCGCCGTGGTCGGCGCCGGGGTGGTGGGCTGCGCGGTGGCGCGGCACCTGGCCCGGGCCGGGGCGACCGTGGTCGTGCTCGACCGGGCGGCCGACGTCGGCGACGGGACCTCGAAGGCCAACACCGCGGTCCTCCACACCGGGTTCGACACCGAGCCCGGCACGCTCGAGTCCCGGCTGGTGTCCCGGGGGCACGGCCTGCTCGCCGAGTACGCCGCCGCCGCCGGCATCGCCGTCGAGCGGACCGGCGCCCTGCTGGTGGCCTGGGACGACG
>CAZULR010000458.1:0-2432 GCA_964621235.1 uncultured Acidimicrobiaceae bacterium | reverse complement strand
TGCCGAAGGAGAAGAAGTCGGCCTCCTCGGCGATGTCGCCGGCCCGCAGGGCGGCACGGGGCGTCTCGATCATCGTGCCGATGAGCACCTCGAGCTTGCCGGTCTTGGCCGCCTTCGCCCCCTTGCCGGCGCGATCGCCCTCGAGCGTGGCCGAGACCGCCGACTCGACCCACGACCGGGCCAGGGCCAGCTCCTCGCGCGACACGGTGAGGGGGATCATGATCTCCACGATCGGATGGCCACCCGCCTCGACGCGGGCGAGGGCCGCCTCCATCAGCGCCCGGACCTGCATGGCGTAGAGCCCGGGCTTGATGACGCCGAGCCGCACGCCGCGGGTGCCCAGCATCGGGTTGAACTCGTGCCACTGCTTGGCCGCCTCGAAGAGCCGGGACTCCTCGTCGGAGAGGCCGACGGTGGCCTCCTTGATGGCCAGCTCCATCGTGTCCGGCAGGAACTCGTGGAGGGGCGGGTCGAGGAGCCGGATGGTGACGGGCAGCCCGTCCATGGCCTCCAGGATCTCGTAGAAGTCGGCCTTCTGGGCCACGCGCAGTGCCTCGAGGGCCTGCTCCTCCTCGGCCGGCGTGTCCGCCAGGATCATGCGGCGGACGACGGGAAGCCGATCCTCGGCCAGGAACATGTGCTCGGTCCGGCACAGCCCGATCCCCTCGGCCCCGTGGTTGCGGGCGTTGGTGGCGTCGGGCCCGTTGTCGGCGTTGGCGCGGACTCCGAGGTGCCCGGCCCGGATCTCGTCGGCCCAGCCCAGGATGGTGTCGAACTCCGGCGGGGTCTCACCCTGGGAGACGGCCACCTGGCCGAGGACCACGACGCCGTTCGTGCCGTCGACCGAGATCCAGTCGCCCTCGTAGACTTCGACGTCACCAACATGGAACGAGTGCGCGCCGATGCGGAGCGCCTCGGCCCCGACGACGGCCGGCTTGCCCCAGCCGCGGGCCACCACGGCGGCGTGGCTGACGAGGCCGCCCCGGGCGGTCAGGATGCCCTGGGACGCCAGCATGCCGTGGACATCCTCGGGGGAGGTCTCGCTGCGCACGAGCACCACGGCCTCGCCGCGCTCCGCGGCGGCCTGGGCGTCGTCGGCGGTCAGGTAGACCCGGCCCACGGCGGCCCCGGGTGAGGCACCCAGGCCCGTGACCAGGGCGGGATGGCCGTCCGCCGCGAACTGCGGGTGCAGGACCTGCTCGAGGTGCTCGCCCGTGATCCGGCCGACCGCCTCCTCGTGCGTCAGCTTGATGGCCCGCTCGGAGACCATGTCGACCGCCATGCGCAGCGCGGCCCGCCCGGTGCGCTTGCCCACCCGGGTCTGGAGCATCCAGAGCTTGCCCTGCTCGATGGTGAACTCGGTGTCGCACATGTCGCGGTAGTGGCGCTCGAGGCGGGCGAAGATCGCCAGCAGCTCCTTGTGGATCTTCGGGAACGCGTCAGCCAGCGCCGCCAGCGGCTCGGTGTTGCGGATGCCGGCCACGACGTCCTCACCCTGGGCGTTGACCAGGAAGTCCCCGTACTCGCCGACGGCTCCGGTGGCCGGGTCTCGGGTGAAGCCGACGCCCGTTCCCGAGTTGTCGTCGCGGTTGCCGAACACCATGGCCTGGACGTTGACGGCGGTGCCCAGGTCGTGGGCGATCCGCTCCCGGACCCGGTACGCGATGGCGCGGGGGCCGTTCCACGACGCGAAGACGGCCTCGATGGCACCCCGCAGCTGTTCGTCGGGGTCCTGGGGGAACGGCTTGCCCGTGTGGCGCTCCACGATCTGCTGGTAGGCCTCGACGAGGTAGCGCAGCAGCTCGA
This sequence comes from uncultured Acidimicrobiaceae bacterium, assembly GCA_964621235.1. GTDB lineage: Bacteria > Actinomycetota > Acidimicrobiia > Acidimicrobiales > RAAP-2 > Bog-756. The sequence goes on along the minus strand of CAZULR010000458.1, from coordinate 626 downwards.
TCGGGATGCCCGCGTCGTCCGCGGTCCCGGCCAGTTCCTTGGCGGCGTCGAGCAGCGAGTCGAACTCCTCGCCGGGGACACCCAACACGATGCGGCCGTACATGGCGACGAACCGGCGGTAGGAGTCGAAGGCGAAGCGCTCGTCGTCGGTCTGACGGGCCAGGCCCTCCACGGACTTGTCGTTGAGGCCCAGGTTGAGGACGGTGTCCATCATGCCGGGCATGGAGAACTTGGCACCGGACCGGACCGACACCAGCAGCGGATCGTCGGCGTCGCCGATCCGCTTGCCCATGGTCTTCTCCAGGCGTCCCTTGGCCCGGGCGATCTCGGCGGTGAGCCCCTCCGGCCAACCGCCCTCCATGTACGTGCGGCAGGCGGTGGTGGCGATGGTGAACCCGGGAGGCACCGGCAGCCCCAGCACCGACGTCATCTCGGCCAGGTTGGCACCCTTGCCACCGAGGAGGTCCTTCATCTCCATGGGGGGCTTGCGGTGGCGGTGGTCGAAATCGAACACGAACGGCATCAGGAAGGGTCTCCTCGGATGGGCACTGAGCTGGGGGATGTCGGTCGCACGGCCTGTGCGCCGAGCGCCAAGCCTACTCTCCACCCATCTGTCCGCCGGACCT
>CAZULR010000457.1:0-2435 GCA_964621235.1 uncultured Acidimicrobiaceae bacterium | reverse complement strand
CCAGGAGCTCCCAGTCGAGCCGGGGCTTGTAGTAGTAGCCCTCGAGGTAGGCGGCGGACGACAGCTTCAGGAGGTTGCGGTAGCCCTCGTTCGACTCGGCCAGCAGGGTCAGGTGGTAGTAGAGCTTCTCGCCCCCGCCGGTGTCGCCTCCGGTGTCGTCGACCTTGCCCCGGCGGACCGGCCGCTCGTGGCGCGACTCGGCCGCCATGTACGCCTCGGTGCCGATCACCGGGTTGATGCCGGCCTTGCGGCACGCGGCGTAGAAGTCGAGGACCCCGTACATGTTGCCGTGGTCGGTGATGCCGAGCGCGGGCATCCCGTCCTCGACCGCGGCCTGCACGAGGTCGGTCACCCGCGCCGCCCCGTCGAGCATCGAGAACTCGGTGTGGGTGTGGAGGTGGGTGAACGACCGTGCTGCCAAGTTCCTGCGTGCCCTTCGATGATCGGTCGTCCGGCCCGTGGGAGCGGCCCCGGAGGGCTGTCCACAGGCTGTGGACGAGTTACAGCGGTGTGATTCCGACGATAGCGCGCAGGGACCCCGCCGGCGGAGGTGGCCTGCTGACCTGGGACGCCGTGCGGGGCACAGCTCCGGGCGACGCCGGGTGTGGCGGTGGGGGCCGTCGGACTCGGTCCTAACGGGGGCCGCGGACGGCGCTCAAGTGCCGCCGCCGCGGAGCGTGGCCAACCCGCGGGTGACGTCGTCGAGGTGGTGCGTGGAGTCGTGGAGCGCGTGCTCGAGCAGGCGGCGGACCGAGCTGCGCGACGCCCCGATGGTGAGGCCGAGGTGCCACGCCGGCTCGCCGGCACTGCGGGCGGCGTCCGCCATCCCCGTGGCGGCCGTGGCCAAGGCGGCGACCACGGCCCCCGGGTCGGCCGTCCCGTAGTCGGAGGCCGCGGACTCGATCAGTGCGTCGCCCTCCACGCCGGGCAGGACGGGCTCGGTCCCGGTGAGCGCCTCGGCCACAGCCCAGCGGTGGAGCTCGGTGATGTCCCGACTGTGGGCCGCGTACTCGATGGCCGACCAGGTGCCCGGCTCCGGCCGCACCCGGAGGAGGCCCCCCGCTCCGTCGAGCAGGGCGGTCCAGGACGGCCCGAGGCCGCACAGCGCGTCGAGGAGCCCGGCACCGTCGAAGGCGCCACCGTCGAAGCCGCACGCCGCACACCTCTCGTGGTCCTGCGCCGCCTGGCCATCGGGCACGGTGCCGCTCCTTTTCGGTCGTCGGTTCCAGTATGACGCGGGCACGGCGGACCGGACCGTGGCAGGATCGTTCGATGCCCGACCGACGCCTCGAGGTCTCCCGGACGATTCCCGCCCCGCCCGGGGCCGTGTTCGCGGTGCTGTGCGAACCATCGGGCCATGTGGCCATCGACAGCTCGGGCATGCTCATGTCTGCCTCCGGCGACCCGGTCAGCGCGGTGGGCGACTCGTTCGTCGTACACATGGACCGTGAGGCGCTCAACGACTTCCCGCTGGGGGAGTACGACGTCACCGTGTCGATCACCGACTTCGAGGCCGACCGTCGGATCGCGTGGACGGTACTCGGCGCCATCGAGCCACCGCTCCGCCACGTCTACGGCTACCTGCTGGAGCCGGTCGAGGGCGGGACGGTCGTCACCTCGTACTACGACTGGTCGGATGCCGATCCGGTGTGGCTCGAGGCCGACATCTTCCCGATCCTGTCCGAGGGGGCGCTGCGGGCGACGCTCGGGATCCTGGCCCGCACGGTGGCAGCCCGCTGAGGTCGGCGTCGGTCCGACGCGGGCCTAGTGTGAGGTGATGCCCGAACCGGCGCGGCCCGCCTCGAAGGAGTTCCCACCGGCGTCCGCCCGCCCGCCTGTCCGCGGGCCGTGGTCGCACGAGGAGGTCGCCGAGTTCCTGGAGGCATCGGTGATCCCCATGCGGATGAGCGTGGAGACGGACTCGGGCTGGCCCATCGTCCTCTCCCTGTGGTTCGCACCCGACGGACTGGAGCTCGTCGGAGCCACCCGACCGACGTCCGCCCTGGTGCGCTGCCTGGAGCGGCGACCGCGCTGTGGCTTCGAGGTGGCTGGTGACACGCCTCCCTACCACGGGGTGCGGGGCCGGGCCACCGTCGAGTTGGACCGTGGGTACGGTGCGGCCACTCTCGACCGCCTCCTCGTCCGCTACCTCGGCGGACTGGACAGCCCCCTGGCCGACACGCTGCGCGCCTCGGCCCACGACGAGGTCGGTATGCGGTTGCGACCCGTCGCCCTCACCACCTGGGACTATCGGGACCGGATGGCCTCGAGCCTGGGCTCCGGCTGACCGGCGTCCGGCGCGTTGCCGCGCCGGTAGATGGGTGACGCCGTAGGGTCCCTACAGGTAAGTGCCGGGACGGCCGACGTTGCCGTCCCCCCCGGCCAGCGACCGCTGACGCATCTCGTCGAGCTGGGCACGTGCCGCGACCTGCTGG
>CAZULR010000456.1:0-2435 GCA_964621235.1 uncultured Acidimicrobiaceae bacterium | reverse complement strand
AGGGCGTCGTTGTGGGCCCCGCCGATGAGGTGGAAGATCGTCACCGGGTTGAGGATCATCAGGGTGAACAGCTCGGCACCGTCCCGGTGGTAGAGCTTGGCCAGGCGCGGAATGCAGACGGCGATCAGCAGTACGCCGACCAAGGCCAGCGCGCGCAGCAGGACGATGGTGGCCAGTTCGTTGTGGAAGGTCAGCCGCGCGATCAGGCCGTCCAGCTGCAGGAACATCGGGCCGTAGGGCGCGGGGGCGTTGCCCCACAGCGGGTCGACCGGGGCGGTGTACGCATTGTTACCGAGCTCGAAGGGCCCGTACAGGTACGGGTTCATGTGGTGACTGACCATCTCGCCCTGTGCGGCGTAGGAGTAGGCGTCACGGCTGAACAGCGGGGCGATGACGAGGACGGGCAGCGACCACAGGGCGAACACGCCCATCATGGTCTTGACGGGCACGCCGTGGCGGCGCCGGTAGAGGCGGGCCATCCCCCACCACACGCGCATGAACAAGAAGAGCCCGCCGTAGACGGCGGCGAGCGAGAAGTAGACGCCCCAGCGGCTCGGCGCGGACGTCGACGGCTCACCGAAGAACCAGAAGCCGGGCATCTCGAGCTTGAAGGGGGAGCTCGGCATCGAGGCACCGATGGCGACCGCCAACACGGCGACGAAGCCCAGCAGGGCCGGGCGGAGGACCAGGCCCCGGGCGTCCCTCACCTCTTCGACGCCCTCGGTCGGATCGACGGCGTCGGACGTGCCGACGAGTCGGTCGCGCCAGGCCTCGGCGCGGCGCAGCATCCACCCGAGCGCACTCCATGCCCGATCGCCGGACGCGGGCCCCGGCTCGGGCCGGGCCTGGTGCACGTCCGCCACTGTGCGCTCCGGTGCCATGGGGTCGAGGGTCTCCTGGGTCGTGTCCAACGTCTGCGCCAGAGGTTCAGGTCCGGCGGTACCGCGCACGGAGGTGGTCCGCGTCCCCCGACAGGCGGCACGGTGGCACCGTGCGACACTGAACGCAATCATTCCGTAACGTCATTGTAACCAAACTCGGCTCGGCGGACCGGGTCGGTCGTCGGCGCCCACTCCCCGGCTCACTCCGCGGCCGCCACCAGGACCGCGGCACCGTCGACGCGGTCGTGGGCCAGGTCGGCCAACGCCCGGTCGGCCCGGTCGAAGGGATACGGCACCGCCGACACCCGGATGCCGATGTCGGCGGCGATGGCCAGGAACTCCCGGCCGTCCCGCCGGGTGTTGGCCGTGACGCTACGGAGCGTCCGCTCCTCGAAGAGGTGCCGCTGGTAGTCGAGGACCGGGATGTCGGACAGGTGGATGCCGGCGACGGCGAGGGTGCCGCCCCGCTCGAGGGCCTCGAGGGCCGGCGGCACGAGGGACCCGACGGGGGCGAAGAGGATGGCGGCGTCGAGCGACTCGGGGGGCGGGTCGTCTGCCCCCTGTGCGCTGGCCGCGCCGAGCCCGAGGGCGAGGCGGCGGGCGGCGGGCGACCTCGTCATCACGTGGACGGTCGCACCCCCGGCCAGTGCCACCTGGGCGATCAGGTGGGCCGACCCGCCGAACCCGTAGATCCCGAGGCGGCCGCCAGGCGGGAGCTCGGCCCGCTGCAGGGCGCGGTAGCCGATGATCCCCGCGCACAGCAGCGGCGCCGCCTCGAGGTCGCCGATGCCGTCGGGCAGCCGGTAGGCGTAGCGCTCGTCGACCACCGCGAACTCCGCGTAGCCGCCGTCGACGTCCCAACCGGTGAACGTCGGCGAGGTGCAGAGGTTCTCGCACCCGGCGAGGCAGTACCGGCACTCGCCGCAGGTGTGGGCCAGCCAGGGAATGCCGATCCGCTCGCCCTCGACCAGCTCCGTGCAACCGGGCCCCAGCCGGTCGACCCGGCCGACCACCTCGTGGCCGGGCACCGTACCCGGACGCCGCGGCGCCAGGTCTCCCTCGGCCAGGTGCAGGTCCGTCCGGCACACGCCGCACACCGAGACCCGCACCCGTACCTGTCCCTGACCGGGCTCGGGCACGGGTCGCTCCACCGCTTCGAGCGGACCCCCGTCGATCGGACCGGGACTTCCGACCGCCCAGGCGCGCACGCCGTCAGCCCGCGGCCGTCGGGACGACCACCTGCCGGCCGAGCGCCGACCCCGACGCCAGTCGTTGATACGCCTCCACGGCGTCCTCGAGCGGGACCGTGGTGACCGTCGGCCGCAGGAGTCCTCGGGCCGCGAGGTCGAGGACCTCCACGAGCTCAGGCCGGGAGCCCCAGTAGGTGGTCTGGAACGACACCTCGTAGGGCTGCGAGAAGAAGCTGAACGGGAACGTCCCCCCGGCGATGCCCACCACGGTCACGTCGCCCAGGTACCGGCTGACCGCTGCCCCCAGGGCGATGGTGGCCTCGGCGCCGACGAAGTCCAGCACGACGTCGGCCCCGCGGCCGCC
>CAZULR010000455.1:0-2442 GCA_964621235.1 uncultured Acidimicrobiaceae bacterium | reverse complement strand
TCAGCCTCCCCCACTACTCCGGCGCCCAGTTCGCCGACACCACCCACATCCCGATGGCCGACATCGCACCGGGCGACCTCCTGTTCTACGGTCCCGGCGGTGACGAGCACGTGGCGATGTACGTGGGTGGCGGATCGATGATCGAAGCCCCGTACACCGGCGCCAGCGTGTGGATCACCGGCGTGCGGACCGACGGCCTGGCCGGCATCGGTCGGGTGGACTGAGCCGGACCACGCCGCTCCGGGGGTCAGGGGGTCGTCCGCGACCTCCCCGGCCACGCACCCGGACCGACCCGCCCGGCCCCCCTCATGTCGTTCGGCCAGCCAGCTGGCCCCCCGGCCACGGCGCGCCAGCTGCGTGACCTGACCGCCCTCGTGGAGTCCGCCGGGCACACCGGCTTCCGCGACGCCCGCGGCCCCCTCGGCCTCACCCAGCGACAGGCCGGCGGGCGGTTCACCCGCGTCGAGGCCGAAGAGCTCATCTCCCGCCTGGAGGCTGAGGCGGAAGCGTCGGGCGACCCGGACTCCGGACCGGACGAACGACCGTCCGCGCGGTCCGCGCCGACCAACGCCGCGACCCCACCGGTCGTCGAGCGGGCGGCGCAACCCCCCGCGTCCTCGCGGCGCCAGAGTCTGGCGCGCCAGCTCGAGCGGGTGCCCGAGGACCTCCTGGTCGACGAGCTCCGCCGACGCGGCTGGTCGGTGACGCCCCCGACCGGTTGACGGACCGGAGCGCCCGGTCGTCACGCCGGGATCGTCGGCCGGGCCCGGGGCGCTAGGCCTGGTCGTGCGCCGCGAACTCCTTCGGCGGCATCTGGCCCACGGTGCCTCCGGCGCGGGGGCCGGGCGGCCGGGCGAACCGGAAGGCCAGCGCCTCGCGTCCGGCCTGGATGACCATGGCCTCCCCGTTGGCCTCTCCCGCCAGCAGATCCACCACCGCGGTCGAGACCGAGTCGACGTCGATGAGCGGGAAGCCGCTCGACTCGAGCACGTCGCGCATGTCGGCGATCAGCGGGGTGTCCACGATGCTCGGGCAGACCGCGTTGATGGTGATCCCCTTTTCGGCCAGCTGCGGACCGAGCGAACGGACCAGGCCGACGACGGCGTGCTTGGTCAGGCAGTAGACGGGGTCGGGCGAGAAGCCGATCAGCCCGGCGAGTGACGCCGTGGCCACGATCGACCCGCCGCCCCGGGCGGCCATGGCCGTCACCACGGCGCGCACGCCGTAGAAGACACCGTCCACGTTTACCCCGGTGGCCCGGTCGTAGATCTCGTCCGTCACCTTGGTGATGTCCGCCTCGCCCGTGGTCACGCCGGCATTCAGGTGGGCGAGGTCGACGCCACCGAAGCGGCGGGTGACGGCATCGACGATTCCGGGCCACTCGTCGGACCGCCCGACGTCGGCCTGCAGGGCCAGTCCGCCGAGCTCCTCCGCCGCCCGCTCGGCCGAGTCACCGTCGAGGTCGACCACGGCCACCGAGGCACCCGCGCCGGCCAGCCGGGTGGCCGTGGCCAGCCCGATGCCCGAACCCCCACCCGTCACCACTGCGACCTTGCCTGCCAACGACACCACGGCGTCACCTCCGACCCATGCTCGGAGGCGAGGCCGCCCGTTGCGGTCCCGGACCCCCGTCCGCCCGGGCACGACGCCCGGCGAGGCCACCCTATCGGCACCCTGAGGCATACTGAGGGCCTGGCCGGTGCTCCGGGGGACTCCCGCAGACCTGGCGTCCCACACCATGAGACCCATCCCCGTCGCCTTCCACATCTGGTTCCTCGAGGTCCACACCTACGGGATCGGCCTGGCCCTGACCTTCTGGTTCGGGCTCCGCTACACCGAGCGGCGCCTGCGCAACCGGGGCTATCCGTGGCAGTGGGTGACGGGCATGTTCGTGTGGGTCATCGTGGCGGCGATCGTGGGCGCCCGGGCCATGCACGTGCTCTCCCACCTCTCGTACTACACGGCCCACCCGTCCGAGGTGTTCGCCATCTGGCAGGGCGGCCTGTCGTCGTTCGGCGGGCTCATCCTCGCCGTGCCGGTGGCGATCGTCAGCTCGCGCCGACGCTGCCCGCAGCTCCCGTCCCTGCGCTTCGCCGACCTCATGGCCCCGGTGCTGATGGCCTGCTGGGGCATGGGCCGCCTGCTCGGCCCCCAGCTGATGGTCAATGGCGGTGGCCACCCGACCCACCAGTGGTTCGGCATGTACTACGCGGGCCTCCACCCGAACCAGAAGGTCCTACCGGTGCCGCTCTTCCAGGCCGCCGAGGACTTCGCCATCTTCGGAATCCTGCTGCTCGTGGAGCGCTTCCTGCGGAACCGGACACCCGCCGTCGCCTCCGACGGCTCACCGATCCCCCGACGGTCGGCCCCCCTCCCCCCGGCCGGCATCGTGCTCGGCGTCGGCATGGTGCTGTGGGGCATCGAGCGGTTCCTCGACGAGCA
>CAZULR010000454.1:0-2446 GCA_964621235.1 uncultured Acidimicrobiaceae bacterium | reverse complement strand
TCCTCGTGCTCGTGGCCGCCGGCTACGGCTACTTCCGCTACCAGTGGGCCCAGGTCGCCTCGGCTCCGTGTGACACCTGCGTAGCCGCCGCCAACGGCGCCCCCTACAACATCCTGTTGATCGGCTCGGACAGCCGCGCCGGCGAGACGGCGGCCCAGGCTCAGCAGTTCGGCTCGGTCTCGGCCGCCGGTGGTCAGCGGTCCGACACCCTGAAGATCATCCATGTCGATCCCCAGGCCGGCACCGCCGCAACCCTGTCGATCCCCCGGGACACGTTCGTGACCATCACCGGGCTCCCGGCCAACTCGCAGCTGTCGACGCAGAACAAGATCAACGCCGCGTTCTCCGCCGGACCGGACGCCACCGTCAAGACCATCGAGAACACGTTCGGCATCCCCATCGCCCACTACATCGTCGTCAACTTCTTCGGCGTACAGGACGCCGTCAACGCCCTCGGCGGCATCTCCCTCGACTTCCCCTACCCCGCCCGCGACATGGACTGCTCGTCGGGCGTCTGCAACAACAACTCGGGCCTCGACATCCCGACGGCCGGCTGCCAGGTCCTCAACGGCTCCCAGGCGCTGAGCCTGTCGAGGTCGCGGTACTACCAGTACTACACGAACGGCTACTGGCACTCGGACCCCACCTCCGACCTCGGCCGGATCGAGCGACAGAACCTGGTGATCTCGGCGGCCATAGACAAGGCCAAGTCGACCTACGACCCGCTGAGGCTCAACTCCCTGCTGTCCTCGGTGGTCCACGACTTCTCCAAGGACAACGGCCTGTCCGCGGGGGACCTGTTCGCCCTGTCCGAGCGCTACCACGCGCTGTCCGGGTCCTCGGTGCCGGCCTACGTGCTGCCCACGGTGGGCGCGGTCTCGTCCTACGCCGGTGACGTCGAGGTGGTTCAGCCCGACGAGGCGTCGGCGACCATCACCCAGTTCCTCGGCGGCCCATTCGGCTCCATCTCCACGCCGCCGATCGACGAGTACGGCAGCCCGCTCACACTCAGCGCCCCGGTCACCACCACGACGGCACCCGTGGCCACGACCGCTCCGGCGACCTCCAAGGGGACCACGCCGACCGCGTCGGCCGCCAGCACCGCTCCGAACTACGACCCGACACCCTGCTGATCCCGGCGGCACCCCGCCGCCCCGCCGCCCCCAGGAGCGATCAGCTCTCACGCGGGTGGAGTCGGCGTCAGACGGCGAGCTCGGCCCGGGCGGTGCGCACGGCCCCGTAGCCGGCGACGAGCGTGGCCAGGACGAGGCATCCCTCGATCAGCACCAGCTGTACCGTCACGGGTGACGGCTTGGTGCCGGGCCGGGTTCCGGCGAGGAACCAGGGTGCCCCTCGGGCCATTGCCGCCCACCACAGGCCAGTGGCCGCCGTGACGGCGGCCACGAGGACCGCGACCGCCACGGCCAGGGCCCCCTCGACCCGCAGCACCGCGCGCGTGAGCGAGATCCGACGGGCCAGGGCGACTCCTGCGGCGAGCACGAGCCCGAGGGTGACGGCCGTCAGGACGCCCCACGCCAGGAAAGCCGCTGCATAGGCGGCATCGCCGCCGTTCCGGGCGTGGACGTCGAGGTGGTGGGCCCATGCGCTGAGGCCGACCGTCACGAGTCCCGTGCCGATGACGGCGGCCGTGGCCACGACCACACGGCGGCGCACAACGGGCCACCCGCCGCCCCGCAGGTGGCGCACCGTCGCCGGGACGGCGAGCGCCATACCGGCGAGGACCAGGATGCCGCACACCAGGGCCAGGGCCGCGACCGCGCTGTAGGCGCCGCGGGCGAGCGCCTGCGCGCTGGGCGGCTCGGCGAAGGAGAAGTGCTCGGACGACTTGGCGAAGGCCGCACCGCCGATGAGCAGGATCGCCCAGCCGACCAGAACGACGAGCGCACCGGACCGAAGGCGGAGCGCCGCGTCGGCGCTGCTCCCGGCCAGCCCGGACGTGCGCGCCCTCTGCCGGATACCGGACGACGCCAGCGAGAGCCGGAGCCGGATGCCGGGCGCGGCGCCGTCGAGCTCGTCCTCGAGCAGGGCCACGAGTTCGTCGCCGTAGCGGTCCCGCCAGGCCGACGGGTACCAGCGCAGGAGACGGTCGGCATCGTTCGGAGCCCCGTTCATCCGGTCACCCCGAGGGACAGTCCGAGCCGACCGGCGCCCACGTCGGCGATCCGCCGGAGGTCGGCCACCGCCGTGGCGAGTGCCGCCGAGCCGGCGCCGGTGATCCGGTAGGGACGGCGGCGGTCGTCCGAGGGGAGCGGTTCGATGAGGCCGCGCTCCTCCAGTCGGGTGATCGCTCCGTACAGGGCACCGGGGCCGAGGTGCACCCCGGCGAAGCCTTCGATGTCCTTGGCCAGGGCGTGGCCGTGCTTCGGGCCCGCCGCCAGGCTGGTGAGGATCAGCAGCGGTGGGTCGTTGGGCCTGCGGAGTGCCG
>CAZULR010000453.1:0-2449 GCA_964621235.1 uncultured Acidimicrobiaceae bacterium | reverse complement strand
AGGTGCAGGAACTGGGCCGTCGTGGCCACGAACTCCTTGGTGCCGACGCAGGCGGCGACCGCCCGGTCGGGGTCGACGACGACGCCGAAGCGCCGCTGCATCCAGTCGGCCGCGGCACGCCGGTACTCGGGCGAGCCCGGTGACGTCGGGTAGCCGCGTTCGGTGTCGGAGGTGGACATGGCCTCCAGGACCGCGGGCGGCGGGGGGTCGCACGGTGTGCCGATCGAGCAGTCCACCAGACCACCGCGACCGTCGAACCGCTCCGTCGCCGCGGCCTTGGCCCCGTTGAGGCGCTCGTAGGGATAGGGCGGTGGAGCGAAGCCCACGGCGTCCCCTCCCATCTCCGACCCCGTGGTCCCTCCGGATCGTGCCGTCACGTCGCTCTCCTCGTTCCGGGCCTCCACCCATCCAACGTGCTCACGACGCGAGGAATTCGGCGAACCGGGCCCGACCCGCATCGTCGAGCACGACCTGGATCCGGGCACCGGAGTCCCCGGCCTCCTCGCCGACGATCTCACCCTCTCGGTGGACGGCGGCCAGCACGTCGCCACGCGCCCAGGGGATCTCCAGCTCAACCACCCGGTCCCCCACCCGGAGGCGGTCACCGATGGCCAGCAGCAAGGCGTCGATCCCCTGTCCCGTCCGCGCCGAAATGAGCACCGATCCGGGGTGCGCGTCCAGCAGCCGCTCCGCCTCCGCACCGTCGGAACCGTCGCCCGTCCCGAGCGCGTCGGCCTTGTTGACCACCAACAGCTCCGGCAGCGTGTCCGCGCCGATCTCGGCCAGCACGGCGTGGACGGCGTCGATCTGACCCTCGAGGTCGGGGGCCGACCCGTCGACCACGTGGACAATGAGGTCGGTCTCGAGCACCACCTCGAGCGTGGACCGGAACGCCTCGACGACCTGGTGCGGGAGCTTGCGGACGAATCCGACCGTGTCGGTCAGCAGCACCGTCTCGCCGCCCGGGAGGTCGAACTTGCGGGTGCGCGGGTCGAGGGTCGAGAAGAGGCGGTTCTCGACGAGCACGTCGGACTCGCACAGGCGGTTCAACAGCGTCGACTTCCCGGCGTTCGTGTACCCCACGAGGGACACCGTGCGCTGGCGACCGCGCTGGCGACCCCGCCGCTGAACCCGGCGGGTCCGGTCGAGCTGACGGAGATCGGCCTCGAGGCGGCTCATCCGCTGCAGCAGCCGCCGTCGGTCGACCTCGAGCTGCGTTTCCCCGGGACCGCGGGTGCCGATCCCCCCCGCCTGCTGGCTCAGCGAGTGACCGCGTCCGCGCAGCCTCGGCAGCCGGTAGCGCAGCAGGGCCAGCTCCACCTGCGCCCGCCCCTCGGGGGTGCGGGCGTTCTGGGCGAAGATGTCGAGGATCACGGCCGTGCGGTCGATGGCGGTTCGGCCCAGGATCTTCTCCAGGTTCCGCTGCTGTGCGGGCGAGAGGTCGTCGTCGAACACGACGGTGTCGGCATCGACCGCGAGGCACAGCTCCAGGAGTTCCTCCGCCTTGCCCCGGCCGACGAACGTCGCCGGGTCGGGGGCGGGCCGCTTCTGCACGATCCGGCCGGCCACGTCCGCCCCTGCCGTGTCGACAAGCCGCTCCAGCTCGGCGAGACCGGCCTCGGTCGCCGCCTGGGTCCCGCTGGGGAACGTCACGCCCACCAGGACGATGCGCTCCCGGAACTCCCTCGAGATGAGGGTGTCGGTGAACGCCGACTCGGTCGGGCTCACGGCGTCACGCCCATCGGAGCACGCTCATCGCAACACGGTCCCGTGCCGACGACACGGCAGTGGGTCATGCAGACGTGCCTACGGAGAGGTCCGGACGGGCACCGGCCAGCACGGCGGCCGGATCGACGACGACGGACGCCACCCGCTGCACCGGGCCTCGCAGCAGGATCTCGTCGTCGCCCAGCGACACGTGGAGTGTGCCACCGGGATTGTGCACGGCGACCTCCGTGCCCACGAGCCCCCAGCTGTGCGCGGCGGCCGCCGCCGCCGCACTGCCGGTGCCACAGGCCTGGGTCTCCCCCACGCCCCGCTCGAACACCCGCAGGACGAGGTTGTCGGGCTCCTCCCCCGAGGCGATGAACTCGACGTTGATGCCGCCTTCGTAGACCGACTGGAGCTGGGCGCCGATGCCGATCACGTCGACGTCGTCGAGGTCCGGGCCGAACATGACGAGGTGCGGATTGCCCATGTCGACGGTCCGCACCTTCCGGTCGAGGAACTTCTGCGGCTGGTTCTCCCCGAGGCCGGCCCGACCGAGTCCGACGGTCGCCTCGGCGGTGTGGACATGCGCACTCTCGCGGTAGACGACCGTCTTGATCCCGGCCGCGGTGGCCACGGTGAAGGTCGGCGGGAAGACCATGGCGCTCAGCACCGCCGCCTGGGCCAGGCAGCGCATCCCGTTGCCGCTCATCTCGGCCTCCCGGCCGTCGGCGTTCTGCAG
>CAZULR010000452.1:0-2451 GCA_964621235.1 uncultured Acidimicrobiaceae bacterium | reverse complement strand
CCCGGGTCGACCACGTCGACGTCGACCGACAGGAAGACGGCGTCACAGTCGTCCAGGGCGATGGCGAAGGCCTCGGTCAGACAGGCGTCGAGACCCCGGGTCACCACTTCGGTCATCTCGTAGCTGCGCATCCCCTGCTCGGCCATCCAGTCCAGGGTCTCGGGCTCGGGCCAGTAGCCTCGCAGCCCGACCTGGAGGAAGCGGTCCCCGCGTACGGCGCCGGACTCGATGAGCCGGCGCATCGGCGTCCCGTGGCCGACCAGGAGGCCGAACTGCTCATTGGCCGTGTCGGCGTGGGCGTCGAAGTGGATCATCGACACCCGACCCCAGCCGACGTGGCGGGCACAGCCGGTGGCGTCGGGATAGGCGATGGTGTGGTCGCCACCGAGCACGATCGGGATGGCGCCGCTGCGGGCCACGGCCTCGACGGCGGCCTCGAGCCGACCGCACGAGAGCTCCGTCTCCCCGGACGGCATCTCGACGTCACCGACATCCACGACCCCGAGCTCCACCAGTGGGTCGACGCCGAGGGCCAGGCTCGGGCGCATGCCGTCATGAGGCAGGTAGTCGGTGAAGCGGATGGCCTGGGGACCGAACCGGCATCCCGAGCGGTGGCTGGTTCCGCCGTCGAAGGGTGCGCCGATGATGACGGCACCGGCCCCGGCGTAGGTGGACGGGTCCGCGAGGTCGGCGGCCGGAACCCCCGCGAACGTGGCGTCCGGACCGTACATGTTGCCTAGCCGCATCGGGTCTCCTCACTCGTGGTGCCACGCGCCCGGGCCCACGCCCCAACGTAGCTTCAGCAGGTGGTGGCGGAAGCGAACGGGTCCACCGTCCGCATCGGCGCGGGCCGCGCGCACGTCCGGGACCGGTCGGGGCCGATCCGGCCGGGAGGGCCCGGGCCGGTCGCCGGCGGGCCCGGCGGAGGACGGACTCACCGCGGTCCGTTCGGCGGGGCTGGCTGCAGCCGGGCGTCAGGCCGTCGCGGGGCGCCCGGGCTGTGGATCGGGAGTGAGGTCCGCACGCCAGGACGGCGCCGGGTCCACGATGGCGTCACGCATCCCGCCACGGATGAGGAAGGGCTTCTCGACGCACCGGAAGTAGACCCAGGCCCCCATGGTGATGACGGCGACGCCGACGGTCATCCCGAGCAGCAGCTCCATCACCGGGCCGACGTGCAGACGGTGGACGAGCGGCGACATGAGCAGCAGTGCCGGCTGGTGGATGAGATAGAAGCTGAAGGAGATCACGCCGAGTTTCTGGATGGTGCGACCGACCGCGTTCCCACTGATCACGCGGTGAGGGAGGAAGGCGCACGTGACGACCAGGCCGAAGGCCAGCACCCCGTAGCCGAATGCCCGGAACATGGCCGAGTTGAGGGACTCGCCGACGAGGGCGACCGGCAGTCCGACGACCATGGACACGATGCCGAGCCGCAGGTCGGTCCGGCGCGGCGCCGTCACCAGGCGCGCCGCTCCGACGCCGAGAGCGAACTCGAACCACCGCGCCGGCAGCTCCTTGGACAGGTCGGAGCCGAACGTGTGGGACATCGTGGTGTGGCCCCAGACGGCACTGAGGGCGAACCACGCCAGGGCCACCGCCACGGTGATGCCGATGGCGCGGGTGAAGCCCCACTTGCGGATGAACAGCAGGAGGAGGGGGAAGACCAGGTACAGCTGCGCCTCGAGTGCGATCGACCAGAACGGTCCGTTGATGGCGCCGATCGTCGACGCGAACCAGGTCTGGATCAACAGCAGATGCGTGGTGAGGTCCCACCCGTTGACCGGGCGGGCCACCAGGTAGGGCTGCACCTTCGGGATCAGCTCGATGAGGAAGAAGAGGACGACGGCCACGTAGTACGCGGGGAGGATGCGCCAGGCGCGTCGTGTATAGAACTTCCCGATGCGCAGGTCCCGGGGTGGCGTGGCGCGGTCGGTGCTCTTGAACAACGGGTGGGCCAGGCAGAATCCCGAGATCACGATGAACAGGTCGACCCCCCACGAGCCCAGGCTGGCCCAGCGGAACAGGAAGGCCCGCGCAGAGACGCCGTGGGCCGACCGGATCGGTGAGTTCAGCCAGTACCCCCAGACGTGCACCGACACGACCGACAGCACGGCGACCGCGCGCAGGATGTCGATGTAGTCGAGCCGTCCCCTGATCTTGACGGCACCGACGTCGTTGTCGATCTGCTCGTCTGTCGGGGTCGTCATCGGCGCGCCCCGCGCCGCCCGGTCAGCTCACGTGTGCGCGCGCCTCCGGCATCCGTCGTCGGAAGACCCTGCCCTAGCCTCCACCCCACCATGCAGGCGAAGGTACCAGAGGGCGCGCGTCACTCGAAAGGCCCTGTCGGGGTTTGACCGCACAGCGTGAGGACGGGATCCTCGGCGTCAGTCGGTGATCTCCTCGATGGCGTACTCGGGGCAGTTGGCGATGGCCAGCCGCGCCTTGTCC
>CAZULR010000451.1:0-2452 GCA_964621235.1 uncultured Acidimicrobiaceae bacterium | reverse complement strand
CTGCGTGACGCGGACCCCGCCGACTGACCTAGGATGTACCCCTTATGGCCGTTCCGAAGAAGAAGACCTCCAAGGCGAAGAGCCGCAGCCGCCGGGCATCCAACTGGGTGCTGAAGGCGCCGGCACGCTCGGTGTGCCCCCAGTGCACCACCGCCAAGCTCCCTCACATCGTGTGTCCCAACTGCGGCTGGTACAAGGGCCGGCAGGCCGTAGACGTCGACTAGTGGCGAGGGGCGGACCCCGGCCGACGGGTGAGGCGTTCCGTGCGCTGCCGGTGGCGGTCGATGCGATGGGCGGGGACCGGGCGCCCGGCGAGATCGTGGCCGGCGCCCGTCAGGTGGCCGACGCCGGCGACATCGGCGTGCTCCTGGTGGGACTGCCCGGCGGCATGGGCGACACCGGCGACCTGCCGTTGCTCGAGTGCAGCGAGGTCATCGGCATGGACGACGACCCCGGCCAGGGCGTGCGTCGCAAGAAGGACTCCTCGTTGGTCCGGGCCGCCGAGGCGGTGCGGGACGGCCGGGCGATGGCCATGGTCTCGGCCGGCAACACCGGCGCCACCATGGCCTCCGCGCTGCTGCGCATGGGCCGGCTGCCCGGGGTGATCCGGCCGGCCATCGCCACGCCCATCCCGGACCTGCGCAAGCCCCACCCGACCGTCATGCTCGACGCGGGGGCCAACGCCGAGGCCACCTCGGCGATGCTCCTCCAGTTCGCCCAGATGGGCGCGGCCTACTCGTCCAAGCGCTACGGCGTCACCCGGCCCCGGGTCGCCCTCCTCTCCATCGGCGAGGAGAAGTCGAAGGGCACCCCGGTCATCAAGGAGACCCACGCGCTGCTGGCCGGGAGCGACCACGGCGACTTCGACTTCGTCGGCAACGTCGAAGGGCGCGACTTCTTCGAGGACCAGGCCGACGTGATCGTCACTGACGGGTTCACCGGCAACGTGGCCCTCAAGACGCTCGAGGGCACCCTCCGGTTCCTCATGTCCACCCTGACGGGGATCCTGACCCAGCCCGAGGTGGCCGACGCCGCCGGTGTGCTGCTGCCCCACCTCCTGCCGCTGGCCGGCAAGCTCGACCCGGAGACCACCGGCGGCGCCATGCTGCTCGGCGTGGACGGGGTCTGCGTCATCAGCCACGGCTCGTCGTCGTCGGTGGCCATGGTGAACGCCATCACCGTGGCCCATGACGTGGCGGTCGACGGCCTGGTCGACGCGGTCGCCGCCGCGGTCAAGTTCGACGAGGAGCCCGACGCGGCCGAGGCCGCCGGCTGAGCGTCACTCCCGGGCGAAGGCGGCGAGGTCCCGGGCGGTGTCCCGACTGACGTCCGGGCACGCCACCGTGAAGATCTCCGTGCCGTGCATGGTGCCCATCTGCTGGCGGCACCGGGCGGGCACCCCGGCCTCGAGCAGCAGTCGGTAGAACTCGATGCCCTCGTCGCGCAGCGGGTCGCACTCGTTGACGTTGATGACCACCGGAGGGAGGCCGGCGACGTCGTCCACGGTGGCGAACAGCGGCCACGCCAGCGGGTCCTTGGCCTCGAAGGCCTCGATGCCGTAGGCTAGCGCCCCCTTCGAGCCGTGCAGGTCGAGGAGGATGCCGTTGTTGTCGTAGGTGGAGGGGAGTCGCTCCTGGGGCCAGTCGCCGGCCAGGTAGGGGCACAGCGCGTAGAGGCCCTTCACCAGGCCGATCCGGCCCTCGCGCAGCAGTCGCATGCCGGAGGCGAGCGTGAGGTTGCCGCCACCGGACTCGCCGGCAATCACGATCCTCGACGGATCGATACCCAGGTCACCGGCGTGCTCGACCGTCCAGTGGAAGCCGGCGACACAGTCGTCGAGGCCCGCCGGATAGGGAGCGACCTCGGGCACCGACGACGGGGAGATGGCGTTGCGGAAGTCGACCATGACGACGGCGACGCCGTTGGCGGCCACGAGCTTGCCCCACCCCCGGTACATCCCGTCGAAGCAGGACAGGTTGGTCATGCCCCCGCCGTGGATGTAATAGACGCAGGCGACGACCTCGTCACCGAGCGGCCGGATGACCTGCAGGTTGACGGTATGACCCCCCGGCGACGGCTCGAAGGACTCCATGGAGACGCGGAGCCCGGCCGAGTGGGCCGCCTCCTCGGTGTCGCACGCGGCCATCAGCTGGCGGAAGTCCTCCGCGCCCTGCAGTGCCTCGGGGGTGTTGGCCTCGGCGAGGAGCTCCTCCCGGGTGGTCGCCGTGCTCGCCGGGACCGCCGGCACGTGGGCGAGGAGGGCCTTGATCCTCGGGTCGATGCGCCGGTCGTCCTGGATATCGTGGGCCACGGGGCCTCCTCGGTTGCAGGGGCCGCGGCTCGAGTCCGGCCCGGTGTCCGACGCGACCTTAGGGCGTGCGCCGGAGCAGGTCCTTCGCGATGTGGGTGATCTGGATCTCGTCGGTGCCGGCGTAGATCTGGAAGACCTTGG
>CAZULR010000450.1:0-2455 GCA_964621235.1 uncultured Acidimicrobiaceae bacterium | reverse complement strand
CGGCCCCCGACACAGGAGGCTCGACCGTGGACTTCGTCGTCAAGGGAACCGTGCTGCCCGTCCTGGAGGCGACTCTGCAGCCGGGCGAGACCCTCATCTCCACCCACGGCGACCTCGGATGGATGACGCCGACCATCCAGCTCAGCCAGACCACCGGGGGCAAGGGATTCTTCAAGGCGGCCAAGCGGGTGGTCGGCGGCGCCGGCCTGTTCCTCACCCGGTACACCTCCGACGGTGGACCCGGCACAGTCGTCTTCCCGGCCAAGCTGCCCGGGAACATCATCAGTGTCGACGTCACGCCGCAGCAGTCGTACTTCGTCCACCGCTCGGGGTTCCTGTGCGGCACCGACGGCATCGAGGCCTCGGTGGCCATGCAGCAGAAGCTCGGCGGGGCCTTCCTCGGCGGGATGGGGTTCTTCCTCCAGCACCTGACCGGCACGGGCCAGGCCTGGTTGGAGCTGTCCGGCGAGATGTTCGCCTACGACCTCGAGGCCGGCATTACCATGCGGGTCCATCCGAGCCACGTCGGCGCCTTCACCGAGGGCGTGGACTTCTCCATCGCCACCATCCCCGGCATCGCCAACAAGATGTTCGGTGGCAACGGGTTCTTCGTCGCCACCTTGACCGGTCCCGGCCGGATCTGGCTGCAGTCGATGAGCATCAGCCAGCTGGCCGCCGAGGTCGGTGACTACCTCCCGGGCGACAGCTCGGGCGGGAGCGGCGGAGGTGGCTTCAACCTGGGCGGAAGCATCAACTCGATCCTGGGGAATTGACGTCGGCCGCCGACCAGGTGGCCGGGGCCGGGGAGACCCGTCCCGCGGGTCGTCGGTACTGGCGCCAGCCGTAGACCGTGGGCACGTCATCGCGCTGGTACGCGGCGAGGAGCGTGCTGCGCACCGTCTCCCAGCCGGCGAAGCCGGAGTCGACCTCGCCGGGCTCCCACCGGAACGTCGTCAGCTCGAGCCCGTTGCTCCCGAGGTTGGTCTCGACCCGTCGGGACTGGGGTGACCAGCCGTCGAGGACCGGCTCGTAGGTGAAGACCAGGTGGCCGTCAGGCGCCACCACCCGGCGCACCTGACGGAGCAGACCCGGCAGGTCCGGCGTGAACTCGAACCCCCCGACCACCGTCACGACATCGAACCACCCGTCGGGCGTGTCCGCCAGGAAGTCGCGCAGATCGGCCCGGACCACGGTGGCCCGGGGGACCCGCTGCGCCGACCGGTCCACCATGGCGGCGGCCAGGTCGACCCCCACCAGCTCGGCACCGGGCAGCGCCCTCGCCAGCTCATCCAGCGTCTCGCCCGTGCCGCAGGCCAGATCGACGGCCCGTCGGGCCGGCCCGACCCCGGCGAGTGCCTGTGCCAGGAGTCCGTTCAGGCGCCAGCCCGACTCCCGGGCGGCATCGTCGTACTCGCCGGCGAACTGCTCGAAGTAGGCGCGGGCCCGCTCGACGGCGGCGCGGTCCACAGGCACCGCTGGATGCTCCCAGGTCCCGGCCGGTCGGGCAATCCGACCGACGAGCGACTCACCGGTGGGACCGGTAGCCTTACGGGGACGACGGGTGGCGGCCGTCCAGGACGAGACGAGGACTGTTGCCCGAAGGACCCGAAGGTGCCGTGGGGCTCGCAGCTCCTCCGACGTCCCTCAAGCCCGTCATCGACGCGCTTCCCGACTCGGTCTACGACAATCCGACGTGGCGCGGCATGGCCTACTTCTGGCGCGACACCGCCATGTACGTCGCCCTTCTCGCCCTGCTCGTCTTCGTGACCAACGTGGCCGAGGTCCTCGCGCTCGAACTCGCCATGGGCCTGGTGGTGTCCGGCCTGTTCGTCGTCGGCCACGACGCCGCCCACGGCGCACTGTTCTCGTCCAAGCGCCGCAACTCGACGGTGGCCCATCTGGCCATGCTGCCCAGCTTCCACGTCTACGAGGGCTGGGTGCTCGGCCACAACCGGGTCCATCACCCGTACACGGTGCGCCAGGGCTACGACTTCGTCTGGCACCCCACGACACCCGAGCAATTCGCCGAATTCGACTGGTGGCGCAAGCTCGTCCACCGCTTCGAGTGGTCGTGGGCGGGGGCCGGCGTGTACTACGCCCATCAGGTCTGGTGGAAGAAGATGATGACGGGCCCGAACCCGGCGCGATGGGTCAAGGCCATCCGCCGCGACCGGTGGATCGTCACGGCCTTCATCGGCGGGATGCTGGCCCTGTTCACGCTCATCGGAGTGGCGCGGGGCGACTCGGTCGCCGGCGTGGTGTGGCTGGACGTCCGCACCGTGCTGCTCCCCTTCGTCGCCTTCTCCTACCTGATCGGCACCGTGGTCCACACCCACCACATCGCTCCTGACATCCGCTGGTGGAAGAAGGCGGAGTGGAACAAGTTCAAGGCGCAGATGGAGGGCACCACCGTCCTGCGGGTGCCGAAGGGCGTCAACTTCTTCCTGCACTGGAT
>CAZULR010000449.1:0-2459 GCA_964621235.1 uncultured Acidimicrobiaceae bacterium | reverse complement strand
CGCTGTGACAGCTCAGTAGACCCCACAATATCCGTGAACAAGATGGCCACGTTCTCAGTGGTCATTGAGGTCCTTTCGCCGCCTACACGCCCCCACCGTAGGCGACGAGGACTTTGGGCCGCCAAGGGCCGGCCGGAATCATGCTGGGACGGCCAGGTCTCCCATAACGCTCAACCGATACCGCCATCAGAGTGCCCGCGATCCCTGGGTCAGCGGAGTACTTGGCGACCCAATCAGCGCCTCGTGCTCACTATCGCGATCGCCAAACCCCACTCATGTGCGAAGGTGTTGACTATGTCAATCGGTCTGAACTCCATCAGCCGGGGTAGGGCTGAGGTCGCGCCACTCCCCCACCCCACCTCGCATCGACTGTGAGCTCTATGACTATCGCCTTTGCATTGGCAACCCATGCGCCAGCCAAGAGGTCCGATGGTGCCATTCTGCCAGGACGAGAGACGCTAGGTTTCTGAAGCCGTGTTGGTTGTCGCCATAGATTCGGGCGGCATTCGCTGGCGAACGCCCCGTCAGTGCTGGGATGACCTAACCATCGACTGGATTGAGGCTAACGAGGTGCACTGCTCAGGTGAGTTCATGCCGAGAGCACCCTTCGTTCTTGACTTGCGCTCGGGCCAGCTTTCTCTTTGGTGTCTTGTCGCGCCCGGTGTCCCGTATTGCCATCGGCGTCGAACTGGCTCCTCAGCGGTGGTGCTTGTTGAAGAAGTCGAGAATGAGCTTGGTCGCGTCGATGCTCTGGGTTTCGTATCCGACGTAAGCAGGGAGATCTTTCCCTCGCGTCCCATCAGTTGGTGCGCCCGGCCAGGCGTGGCCGCCGCCGATGACGGTGTACAGTTCGAGACCCATGTTCGCCGGACAACGCCATGCGGTATGGCTCACGTCCGTGTAAGGCTGGGTCGTCGTCGGGGGCGTGACACAACCACCCAGAGCCGCGAACTCGGTCATGCGCACCGCAACGGACGGCAGATTGAGGTTGATGCCAAGCGCAGAACCGCCGTTGTAGTTTACCAGTGGGTCTGCGGTGCCGTGGAACGCAATGAGTGGGGTTGCGTGTTTGGCCTTGCACGTCGTGAGGAGGTTTACGCCGGAGACGGGCGCTGCGGCCGCGAAGCGCTGGTCGTAGATGCAGATCAGCGCCATGGTCATTTCCGCGCCGTTCGAGATTCCGCTCACGTACTCTCGGGCCTTGTCGACGCACAGCGCCGTCTCAAGCCGGTTGAGCATTCCATTGAGATAGCTGACGTCGTCGCCCGCCATCGGGCCGTTCGTCGAGAACGCGCCGGGTATGTTCCAGAGCGGCGTGTCGAGAGTCGTCCCCCCCATCGTGACCTTCCTCGTGGGTGCTTGAGGCGTCACGACGATATACCCGCGTTTACCGGCCTCGCTGGGAAACTGGGTCCCCTTGTCTTGCTGGGCAATGGTTGTCGTGAAGCCGTGGATGCTCAGCAGCAAGGGTGCCTTCGTCGCGCCGTTGTAACCGGGAGGGATCGACAGCTCGTAGTCTCGCTCGATTCCGGCGACCTTCGCCTTCACCAGCTTGATGCCCGGTGCGGCGGGCCGTGCGGGGTTGCAGCCGTTCTGTGAGCTAGTGGTCCCGCTGTTGTTCCGAACATTGCTAGCGCCCGAGGAACTACTAGTGCTCGAACACGCCGACATCGCGATGGAGATGCCGGCGAAGAGTATGACGATACTGGGCACGCGCCGTTGGCGGTGCGCGGTCATGTCGCGGCGTCCCATGGTCACCCCCCAGCGACGAACGTGGTTAAGCGGTGTTGTAGCAGGTGCGCGCCAATTTCACAGTTTTAGGCTCGTACACCTGTCTCCGAGTTCATTTCATGGGCTGTTGGCGCTCCCGATGCTTCGGATAGGGCCGACTCGCTCAAGCAACTGGTATCCCCTACCACCGGGACAGGGGCTGTTATCGACCTGCCGCCTAACGGCGCGACTGGGGCCTCCATCTGGGCCACTCCTCCAAAGCCAAACTCGGGGTGCATTTCGGTTCGAGCACCCCGAGTTCGACGAGATTTATCCTCTGAGGCAATCGGAGCTTCTCAGCCCTTCACTGCAGATCGAGCCCAGGCAAGAGAAGTCGATCCATTGGCCACCCCGTCGGCCACATCGACGACTGGCACGACATTGATGTCGTTCCAGTAGACGAACTTGGAGACGAAGGAATAAACAATGTTGGGATCGTCAGCTTCTACCAGCACATAGCCGCCATTGTTCAAGTTGGACACGAAAGCGTGAATAGTGAGTCCGTCTTCAGGTGTCCATTTGCCAAACGCCTTAAGAAGTGCGTCCTGGTTTTTGAAAAGCTGATCGTGGGTTAGACCAGCCGTACGTATGTCATATTCAACAACGAATTTCATCAAGCCCTCCTCTGGACACTTTGAACCGGCCTGGGATCCCCGGAGACTCCATACCTTGGAAGCGAGGATGGAGTC
>CAZULR010000448.1:0-2460 GCA_964621235.1 uncultured Acidimicrobiaceae bacterium | reverse complement strand
GGGCGATCAACGCCATCCCCTGGGTGTGCGCCGCCGAGCCGGGAGTCGTCGATGCACTCCACCTCCCGAACACGCCGGCGATCGGCGCGTTACGACCCAAGCGCGACGGAATCCCGACCTTGTGAGGCCAGAGCGTCGAGATCTGCTGTCGCCATCGAGGAGACCACGATGAACACCGTCCGGACGCACCGCGTCGTCCAATGGACGACCGGCAACGTCGGCCGAAGGTCCGTCGTCGCCATCAGCGAGAACCCCGGGTTGGAACTGGTCGGCTGCTTCGCATGGTCCCCCGACAAGGTCGGACGTGACGTCGGTGAACTCTGTGGACTCGACATCTCACTGGGCGTCCAGGCGACGAATGACCGGGCGGCGCTGCTCGCCCTCCGGCCCGACTGCGTCGTCTACAACCCGAAGTGGCCCGACGTCGAGGAACTCGTCGCCATCCTGGAGGCCGGAATCAACGTCGTGACCACTGCAGCCTTCATCACCGGCCATGCCCTCGGGGCTGATCGACGGAGCATTCTCGACGCGTGTGACCGTGGGAGCAGTTCGATCTTCGGATCGGGTATGAATCCTGGATTGGCCAACCTCCTCGGCATCGTGTCGGCGGGCATCTGCGACCGCATCGATTCCGTGACGATCACCGAGTCCGTCGAC
Source organism: uncultured Acidimicrobiaceae bacterium (assembly GCA_964621235.1). Taxonomy (GTDB): domain Bacteria; phylum Actinomycetota; class Acidimicrobiia; order Acidimicrobiales; family RAAP-2; genus Bog-756. Next base: position 1,803 of record CAZULR010000448.1, on the reverse strand, counting down.
TCCACGGGTTATGACTCGCCGGAGACCGAGCTCCCGGTCGGATTCGCACGACCGCTCGATGACCCGGGTCTCCCCGCGATGACCGAGTCCGGTACAGCGGTCTTCGGTGACGCCGTGCGCCTCGTGGCCGACGCGCTGGGTGTCGCGCTGGACGACATCGCGTTCGAGGCCGAGTACGCCCGGACCACCCAGGACCTCGATCTCGGGTCATGGTCGATTCCGGCGGACCACGTCGCAGGCGTCTCCATCAGTTGGCAGGGACGGCGCGATGGGCGCACCGTGGTTGCTCTGAACGCTCGGTGGCGGAAAGGCGAGCACCTGGACCCGGACTGGTCGATCGAGCACGGTTACATCATCGACATCCAGGGGCGGCCCTGCGTGCGGACCAAACTCGAGGTGTACCCACCACCCGACTTCCAGGCGAACTCATTCAGCGATTACATGGTCCTCGGCATGATCATGACGGCGCTACCTGCCGTCAATGCAATCCCGCAGGTATGTGCCGCCCGACCCGGCATCGTGACCTATCTGGATCTCCCGTTGATCACCGGACGCGCGTGATGATGGCCGGCGCGAGAACCTCACCCAGTGCCTCGAGAACTCCGGTGGTGATCGCCTCCGCGCGGCGGCGGACCCGCCCATCATGAGTCATCTCCCATCCTCCAGATTCCCTCGAAGGTCGCCTCGGTCACCGGAATCCGCAGATCGGTCAGCTGACGGCACCGGTGGCTGCAGACGTGCCGGAGCCTGACTCGAGCTCGGCTCGGACCGCCGGGACGACGTAGGTACCCGGCAGTTCGATGGTCCGCATCAGATCGGCACGGCCCACGCCGCCGATGGCCAGCGAGAAGTGCGGGCGCCGCTGGCCGGAGAGCTCGCGTTGGGGCAGGATCCTCTCGACCACCTGGTCCGGGGATCCGACGATGTCCGGCCAATCGGGGAGGGTCTTCCGGTCGGACTCCGCCCGTGGGATCGGCCCGAATCCCCGCTCACGGCCGACGCGGATCATCACTTCGGCGTCCCCCGGTGTGAGAGCTGTCGGCCGCCACCCCGGTGGTACTCGCCACGAACCCGTCCTGGGCGACAGCCTTCGGGAACCGGGTGTGCCCGGAGTCATCGAGCACTCCGAGGTCATGTTCGGTCAGACCGTACCGTTCGTTCCCCATTCCGCACGGCCTTGTCCACGGCGCGTCGAGAGGACGGTGGTAGCCATCAGATCGAAGGATTGGTAAAATGAACAACCCACTAGGGTGGAGTTATCGCCTATAGCGCCCGGCTGCCCGATCCCCACGACGGCGGCCACGGCTGCGCGAACGCATGAACACCCTGGTCGTCCACGCCATGACGATGGGGAGTATCACCGGGTACATCACCCATTGGCTGCTCCACTTCCACGGTGGGCTCGCGTACACACTGGTCGGAGTACTGGTGTTCGCCGAGGCGGCTCTGCTCGTCGGCTTCTTCCTCCCCGGCGAGACCGCAGCGGTCGTCGGTGGGGTCCTGGCCGGAGCGGGATCGGTGAATCTCGAGGCGATGATGACCGTCGTGGTGTTCTCCGCCATCGTGGGTGACTCCGTCGGCTACCTCGTCGGACAGACCGCCGGCCCATGGCTCCTCGAACGGCGACCCCTCCGAGGGAGAGCCGCCGTACAGCGCACGAAGGACCTTCTGGAGCGTAGAGGTGGACCGGCGGTGCTCATCGGAAGGTTCGTCACCTTTGCCCGCGCTGTCATTCCGGGCCTCGCCGGCATGAGTGGGCTCCGCTACCGGACATTCCTGGCCTACAACGCCCTGGGTGGTCTG
>CAZULR010000447.1:0-2463 GCA_964621235.1 uncultured Acidimicrobiaceae bacterium | reverse complement strand
GCAACTTCAGCGACTACGAGGCCGACCGCCACAAGCGGCTGGGGGTCGACGCCGATCAGCCGCACCGGCTCCGGTACAAGCCCCTCGTGCGGGACTGAGCGGCGGTTCCCGATGGGACCCGATCCACGACTCCCCCACCGCACCTTCGCCTCCGACAACTGGGCCGGCGTCCACCCCGAGGTCCTCGAGGCCATCGCCCGGGCCAACGTCGGGCATGCTCCCGCCTACGGTGCCGATGCCGTGACCGAGGAGGCACTCGAGCTGTTCCGGTCACACTTCGGGGCTGACGCCGAGGTCTACTTCTGCTTCAACGGGACCGGCACCAACGTGGTCGGGCTGCAGTCGCTCCTCCGCCCCTTCGAGGCCGTCGTGTGCGCCGAGTCCGCCCACATCAACGTCGACGAGTGCGGCGCCCCCGAGCGCTTCCTCGGGTCGAAGCTGCTCGCCGTAGTGACACCGGACGGCAAGCTCACACCGGAACTGGCCTCGTCCAGAGTGCAGGGCGTCGGCGACGAGCACCACGTGCAGGCTCGGGTCGTGTCGATCACCCAGAGCACCGAGCTCGGCACCGTCTACAGCCTCGACGAGCTGGCGGCACTGAGCGACTGGGCCCACGCCCAGGGGATGCTCGTCCACCTCGACGGGGCGCGGATCGCCAACGCCGCCGCCTCCCTGGGCGTCGATTTCGGCATGTTCGGTCGGGCGTCCGGCGTCGACGTGGTGTCCTTCGGCGGCACCAAGAACGGCGCACTCGGGGCCGAGGCCGTCGTGACGTTCCGCACGGAGGCCTCGACGTCGTTGCGCTTCCTCCGCAAGCAGTCGATGCAGCTGTCGTCCAAGATGCGGTTCGTGGCGGCCCAGTTCGTGGCCCTCCTGACTGACGACCTGTGGCTGCGCAGCGCCAGCCACGCCAATGCCATGGCCACCCGGCTGGGAGTCGGCATCACCGCGGTGGAGGGCGCGTCACTCGCCCACCCCGTCCAGGCCAACGGGGTGTTCGTCGAGCTTCCGGCTGCCGTCGTCGAGTCGCTGCAGGCCGAGTGGCCCTTCTACGTGTGGGACCAGGACACCGGCGTCGTGCGGCTGATGTGCTCGTTCGACACCACCGAATCCGACGTGGACGCGTTCGTGGCCCGACTCGGAGCCCTGATGCCCGGACGGGAGCCCTGATGCCCGGACGGTAGGCGGGGTCGGCCCGAAGGGCGCACCGGTGGACGGCGCGAACCGCTCGGGCGCAGCCAGCAGCTCACGCTGGCGGACGACCTGGTCCCGGCGGCCCGGCGAACGCCTGCGCGACCGAGATCCAGTCCTCCGCCAGCGCCCCCCGGACCTGGAGCCCGGTGTCGGCCACGTTCCGACGCTGGGTCACGACGAGGCAGAAGTCGAGCGCCGTGCCGCGGACCTCGGCGACATCGCCTCCGTCACCTCCGTCCCCGATCGCCCACCGCCACTCGTCGCCCTCGGGCCCGGTGACCACCACGTCGATCCGACCGGGTGGCACGTCCCTCCCCCGCACCACGTAGGAGAACGGGCGCGCCCGCACGCCCAGGTGGGCGATGTGCCGCAGGCGTGCCGTCGGCACCCGTTCGACGCCCAGCGCGTCACAGACGTCCTGTCCGTGGGCCCAGGTCTCCATCAGGCGTGCGGAGATGAACGAGAGGACACCCATCGGCGGCCCGTACCACGGGACGCGTGCCGTAGGCTCGGCGTCCGCGAACGCCTCGACCATGGCCCGGTGGGCTCCGTCCCACCAGGCCAGCAGCTCATCGCCACCGATCGAGCGGCCCTTCACCAGGTGGACGTCCATGGGATCACCCGTCGAGGCCAGCACCTCGTCGATCGAGCGGGTGAAGGCCTTGGGATCGACCATGGCCATGCGCCCGGCATCGTCGAAGTAGGCGAGATGGCTGATCTGGTCGCGCACCGCCCATCCTGGCGCTGGCGTCGCCCGATCCCACCGGGCGTCGTCGTCGGCCAGGCCGTCCACCACACCGCGCAGGACCCCGTACTCCGCATCCAGGTCCACCAGCAGGTCGGGAAGCGTGGTCATGGGACGAGGCTACGACAACACGCCCGGTGCCGGCCCAGACCGTCACGGGGTTCGGGCTGCGGCACGACGGCCATCAGGCCGGGCCGGCCCCGCCCACCTCAGCGATCCGGCTCCAGCCAGGCCCAGGTCGTCGATACCACCTCGATCTCCGGGGACGACCACACGAATCGTTCGACGGACTCGAGCACGGAGACGACGTGCCCGTGCGTTCCGGCGACCGCGGCGAATCCGAACTCACACCGCTGCCACTGGTCCTGGTGACCGACCTCCGCTGACGCGACGGCGAACCGGGATCTGGCTCCGTCGACGATGTGCCGCACCACCGCCCGCTTCTCCTTCAGCGAGTGGCTGGCGGGAATGCGGACGTCGACGACGAGGGCGCAGGCGTGGAGCACGTCCCCCAGCCTGCCCGA
>CAZULR010000446.1:0-2472 GCA_964621235.1 uncultured Acidimicrobiaceae bacterium | reverse complement strand
GGCTGACCCTGGTGATCCACACCCGGGAGGCGTGGGACGACACCTTCGAGCTCCTCGAGGCCGGGGGGGTGCCCGAGCGCACGATCGTGCACTGCTTCACCGGGGGGCCGGACGAGGCCCGCCGGTGCCTCGACCTCGGTGCCTCGCTCTCCTTCAGCGGTGTGGTCACGTTCAAGAACGCCGCCGACGTCCGCGAGGCGGTAATGCTGTGCCCCCTCGACCGGCTCCTGGTGGAGACGGACTCGCCGTTCCTCACGCCCGTGCCCCACCGGGGCACGCCCAACGAGCCGGCCCGGGTTCCACTCGTGGGTGCCGCGGTGGCCAAGGTCAAGGGCCTGGAGACCGCCGAGGTGGCCGAGGCCACCACGGTCAACGCCCGCCGGGCCTTCCTGATCTAGCCGGGCCCGGGTGGTCGGGCGCGCCGACCCGTGCGGGCTCCGGCCCGGTGGGCCGTTCAGCTGGCGGTGATGACGGTGACCAGCTGGGGGAAGGGGGCCGGCAGGCCCACCTTCGGCGGCAGCCCGGACACCGACAGCTTCGACTTCTCGGCCGAGGTGGGCGCATAGGTCACCGTGATGGCCCAGTTGCCGGCCTTGGACGGCTGGAAGGCCGTGGGCAGCGAGAACGTGCCGGGGTGGGAGACGGAGATCTGCTGGCTGGTGGCGGCCTTGCCGGACTCCGCAGAGGGGGCGTCGGAGATCTGGAACAGCAGGTGGGCCGCGGTCACCGAACCGCTCAGCTGGGCGTTCACGTGCATGGTGGTCTTCCCGACCACGCCGGTGAGCGGCGACGACGTGACCGACAGGGTCACGCCGTCCACGCTGCCGGTGGCCGGCAGGTCGGCCGGGTTGGGCACCGTCGTGGTGGTCGACTTCGGCGCCGTCGTGGTGGTCGAGGTCGAGGACGAGCTCGAGCACCCGGCGGCGGTCACGAGGGCCGCCGACAACAGGGCGGCGGTCACGAGCGGGAGGGTCCGGGGCGAGTGCATCGGATCAGCGTACCGCTGCCCGGACCCCGGTCCGGGTCTCCTCCACTCCCCTGACCAGGAGGTTCCCGAACTCTTTCCGGCCGGAGCCGCTGGTGCGGCGCCACCCGGGTTGCCCGGTGCCCGGGGTCCCGGTAGCGTGGATCGACGGCCACTCCACGGAGTGGCTGTGTCGCATCGGCCGACCTGTCGGTACGCCGTGCGACGACCGGCTTGGAGGAGTCGGTCGAGTCCATCCTCTCCCCGGGTGGCCGACGTCGTTGGTCGGGCCGATCGGGACTGTCGGGGGAGGGACGCATCCCGCAAGGAGTGGAGCCCTGACGACCCAACCGGAACCGAGCCACCGTCACGCGGTGGCAATCGTGCTCTGTGCCGCACTGCTCGTCGTCCCCCTGGTCGCCCTGCACGGTGGGGGCGACGCCTCGGCCGCTCCGGACCGGCCCGTGGCGCGGAGCGCGGTCGGCCCGGTCTCCCACAGGACGTCCGTCGCACCGCGTCCGGTGCCGGTGACCATCGCCGAGGTCCCGGTGCGACAGGTCACCGCCACGACGCTGCCCCCGGCCACCACGACGACGACCTCGACCGTGCCGCCCACCACGACCACGACCTCGGCGCCGACGACGACCACGACGACGGCACCGGTGGCGCAGGCGGAGGCCACCGGGGCAGTGGCGACCACCGGGGACGTCACGTACTACGACCACCCGGCCGGCCGGTGCGCCAGTCCGTGGCTCCCGTTCGGCACCGTCGTGCGGGTGACCAACCCGGCCAACGGTGCCACGGTGACCTGCACGGTGGACGACCGGGAGGCCGACACGGAACGCTCCATCGACCTGGCCACCGCCACCTTCGCCGAGCTGGCCCCGTTGTCGCAGGGCGTCATCGACGCCAGACTCAGCTGGTGACCGCCCGGCGGACCCGCCGGGCATGGAACGGGCGGTGCCCACGGGGTGCCACACTGATCGGGTGACCCATGGGCGCGCCGAGATCCACGAGCTGCTCCTGGCCAACGACCTGCGCCCGAGCCGGGCACTCGGGCAGAACTTCGTGGCGGACGCCAACACCGTGCGGCGCATCGTGCGCCTGGCCGGCGTCGCCGACGGGTCGAAAGTGGTGGAGATCGGGGCCGGGCTCGGCTCGCTGACACTGGCCCTGGTGGAGGCCGGGGCCGAGGTGACCGCCGTCGAGGTCGACCGCCACGTGCTGCCGGTCCTCCGGACCGTGGTGGAGCCCCTCGGCGTGCGGGTGGTCGAAGCCGACGCCCTGCGGGTCGCCTGGGACGAGCTGCTGGTCGACGGGGGCCCCTACGCGCTGGTGGCCAACCTGCCCTACAACGTGGCCGTGCCGCTCGTCATCCGGGTGCTCGAGGAGGCACCCCAGGTGACGTCGCTGCTCGTGATGGTCCAGCGGGAGGTGGGGGAGCGCCTGGCCGCCGGGCCCCGCCACGAGGCCTACGGCGCCGTGTCGGTCAAGGTGGCCTACTGGGC
>CAZULR010000445.1:642-2476 GCA_964621235.1 uncultured Acidimicrobiaceae bacterium | reverse complement strand
ATCGTCGAGCAGATCGAGTTCTGGGGCTCGCCGAGACCTGACCGTTCACCCGAATTCCCGATGGTCGAAGCCGGCGTCGTCGGGGAGACGGTGGCCGATGCAGTCGCCGAAGGCCGGTTCCTCGTCCTGAAAGTTCCCGAAGTTCACAACGAGGTCGTCGAACGCGCCGCTGACCTCGATGCGTACATCGACAACTTCACGACGTAGCGATATATCACCAGCAATGATGGCTCGTTCGAGCTCAATGCAAGGCGTGCGGCCTCTCAACCAGCAGGTAGTGCGTCTGCGCCTGCTTGTTGACATATGTTCTTACACATGGCAACCTGACAACCGGCACCGTTGCGCCGACATCTGGACCGAGTGATTCGGGGGCGAGACAATTGACGGAAGTCTGGGACGGAAACGAGGGCTCCCAGGCCCGATCGGTTACGGACCTGAGTCACGGCGAACTTGCCACCCTCGTCCGCGAACATCTGTTGGCTGGTCATGTCATCGACCGCGCGGGCATGCCCGTGGTGATTCCCTACGGGATAGACGTGATGCGTGACGTGGCGATCGACGAGTGGATGGGTGCCAGTCCCGTCTACGCCAAGAGGATGCAGAAGCTCCTGGTGTTCGAGGGCGACACGGTCGAAGTTGCACTCAAGGGATTCCAGCTCGACATCGGTTCCCCCTTGGAGTTCATGGACTTCCGTCTGGCTGTACAAGACGACCAGCACGGCACCTTCCACCTCGATCACTGTGGTGCCCTCATGGACGTCGAGCCCATGGGGGATGACTATGTGGTGGCCATGTGCCACCACATCGAGGATCCGACCTTCGACGCCACCGGTTGGGCCACCAACCCTCGCATGCGCATGCGTCCCCTCCACCGACCACCGCGGGTGCCGGCCGATCGTCATCCACACTGTTCGTGGACCGTGGAAATCGATGAGAGCCTCGAACCCACTCCGACGCCGGAGCGGGCGGTCGACGTCGCCGCATCGGAGGCGGCTGGCGTGCCGTTGCCTACGATCTCCGGGCCACTCGACGACGGTTTCGTCGACTACACCAGACCACTCGACCCGGACCTTCGTCACGAGGACTTCGCGACCGGTGCACTCCGGGCGATCATCGACGAAATCGACCTGCAGGGACACCTCCTGGCGCAGTCTTTCGCCAGAGCAGTCGCCGACAGGCTCACGCTCGATCAGACCCGTGACGCGGTCACTCGACAGTTCATCGGCGTGGCCGGGTGGGCCGCCGAGCGGCTCGTCAAGGCATTCGAGTTGGGAACGGATCCCATCGACGTAGCGACCGTGTTCGAACTGCATCCAGCATTTCGCCCGCGGACGTACGTCGACTGGAATGTCGAACTCGCAGAGGACGGGGTTCACCTCCGACTCGGAGACTGCCCCGCACTGCGGGAGTTCGACGTCCCCACCTGGATCAGTGAACTGCAGGCCGGTCGCACCGAGCCGCTCTCTGCCATCGCCACCGCAGTCGATCCCTACTTCGCCGTGAATGCCGTGGAGCCGGGGCACTGGGTAGTTGCCCGCAGTGGGGTTCGTTCGGCGGAGCTGCCCGAGGTGTTCATCACCAGATTCTCCACGGCGACGAAGTTCCGGTTCACGGAATGACGGGCCAACCGGCGTCATGTCTCCGGGGCGTTTGATGAGCACTCCGTTGGAGCGAACGGAACCTCTCCGCATCGTGCAGTGGACGACCGGGAACGTGGCGCACCAGACGGTTCGCGCCCTGCTTGCCCGACCAGACCTTCTTTTGGTGGGGGCATACGCTCATTCGGACGTGAAGGTAGGCAAAGACGTCTCCGAGTTGTGTGGACTCGAGCAGG
>CAZULR010000445.1:0-632 GCA_964621235.1 uncultured Acidimicrobiaceae bacterium | reverse complement strand
GGGAAGCGCTTCTCGCCTCGGCTCCCGACTGCATCGTCTACACCCCGCTCCACCCCGACATTGCAGAGCTCACGGCGATCCTCGCCAGAGGTGTCAATGTGGTTACCAGCTCCGAGTTCCTTACCGGATCCAACCTGCCACGAGCGGACCGCCTTGCCCTTGAGACCGCGGCCCAGGCAGGCGGGGCCAGCATCTTCGGCAGTGGCATGAACCCTGGGTACGCTCAGCTCCTCGCAGCGGTGGGATCCGGCATCAGCATGGGTGTGCGGCACGTCAGAGTGACCGAATCGGTCGACGTCAGCCCCTTCGCCGGCGACGCCAACATGGATGAGCTCGGGTGGGGTCGACCAGAGGACGATCCCTCTCATCCGTCCGATGTCGAACGAGCCACCGCGGTGTTCGGCGAAGGAGTCGAGGTGCTAGCCAGAATGCTCGGCCTGCAATCGGACGAGCTCCGGTGCACGGTGGAGTTCGCCATAGCCGAGAAGGACCTGGACCTGCCGGGACGGCCAATCGCGGCTACGTCTCGATGAAGCAGTCTTGTGTGTGCACGCAGGCGACCAATACTGGGACCGCTGGGCAGTTCGCCTGCCCGATCGTGATCCCGGCGCAGTCGCAGATCACTGGCATCA
>CAZULR010000444.1:0-2484 GCA_964621235.1 uncultured Acidimicrobiaceae bacterium | reverse complement strand
ACGGCCTGTGCGCCGAGCGCCAAGCCTACTCTCCACCCATCTGTCCGCCGGACCTCCGGACAGGTGGTCCGAGCCCCGCGGCACCGCCCCGACGTGCTCTGCCGAGCGGTACCGGGTGCGCCGCGTGGCGTCGGGTGCGGTCAGAAGCTCTGGGGCAGAAGCGTGTCGAGCGCACCGAAGGCGACGAACAGCAGGACCAGACCGACGGCCACGGCGATGACCGTCGCCCAGCGCGCCGTCCGGCGGGTACGCCGGGACCGGCGCGTGCCGCTTGACGCCGTGCGCCGCCGGAGTCGACCCACGACCACGACCAGGGCCGCCAGTCCCAGGCTCGAAAGGAGCAGTGCGATCCATGTCGCCGCCGAGTCCAGCGGGTCCGCACCCGACACGGTGCCCACCGCCGAGGGGACCGACGGGGCGGGCGTGGCCGGCGCCGGGGGCGAGGTGAGCCGGGCTTCGACCACCAGCCGCTGGGCGGCGCTGTACTTCGGGTTGCAGGTGGTGAGCGTCAGCTGGGGGATCGCCGTCCGACGGAGGACGGACACGTCGTCGGGGGCCACCACCAGGGACCTCGTCACCCGGTAGGTGAACGTTCCCTGGAGGGTGGTGAGCACCACCGGGTCGCCCGGCACCAGTTCGGCGAGTGCGTTGAACGGGGCGCCGTGGGTGGTCCGGTGGCCGGCGATGCCCGAGTTCCCGGGCTGGCCCGGCAGCGCGGTGCCCGGGTAGTGCCCGGGGCCGACCGCGAGCTGCGCCGAGCCCACCCCCTCCACCACCACCTGGTCCAGCCCGATCCTCGGAATGGCGATGATCGCCACCGGGTCGCCCACGGCCGGGTACGCGATCGGCTTGGGCGACGGACCGCGCTCGGTCGCCCGGGCCACGGCAAGTTCATGGTCGAACCGGCTCCGGAGGTCCCGCTGTCCCTGCCAGTGGACGAGTGCCGTGCCCCACAGCTGATAGGCCACGAACAGGACGATCAGCCCGGCGGCGACGAGCAGCCAGGCTCCCGCACGGGCCAGTCCCGACCGCCCCCGTGCCCCGACGGTCGGACGGTCACCGGAAGGTGCCGGATCGTCCGCTCCGAGCTGGCCGTCAGCTCCGGTCAGGTCGGTGGGCCCGCTCAGGTCGGCGGGAGGTCGTCGCGCCGGTCGACGGTCACGGGCACCGTCCGTCGGCGGCGGGCCCGGTCGACCACGAGGAGGACGGCGCCGAGGACGGCCAGCAGGGCCGCCGTCCCGAGCGGGATCCGCACGTCCTCACCGGTCATGGCCAGTGTCCCGCCGCTCGCACCGGGGACGCCGGTATTCGTGGCCTCGGTCGCCGGCCCCACCGTCGTGGCGGTGGACGCAGGGGTGGACGTGGTCGTCGTGGTCGTCGGCGGCGGGTTCGTCGTGAAGGCGTTGGTGAACGCGCAGGTCACGTGGGGATCGGCCGCCGTGAGGGTCACCAGGACGTCCGAGCTCGTCGGATCGCTCGACGAGCCGTTGCACGTGATCGACTGCGGCGCCCAGGTCCCGGAGTCGGTGTCGTCGGGTCCGGACTCGACGACCGAGTACTGGCCGAGGTCGAGCGAGTCGAGCCCGTAGTCACCCGACACCTTGGTGGCGACGACCGCCGTGCCCGCAGTTGCGGTGGTCGCCGAGTACACGGGGTCGGCGGTGTCGCTCTCCGGGTCCGACGGCGCCACCGGGGTCACGGCGAACTCCGTCGTTCCCACACCGCCGACGGTCGTCTTGGTGAGAGTGATGCTCCCGGTCGGGGTGAAGGTGTTGGTGAACGTGCAGGCCAGCTGTTCGTCACTCGACGCGACGACCACGGTCTGGGTGGTGCCCGCCGGTTGGGACGTGCCGTTGCAGTCGAAGGCGGTCGCCGCCCAGCTGCCGGCCCCGGTCGCCGGCGGCAGCGTCTCGGCCACGGTGTAGTTCGCGGGGAACCCGATGGGGTTGTCGACCACGTCACAGGTGGCGGGAGCCGGCGTGCAGGCCTCGGCCGGGACGCCCTCGGTCGTGGTCGTGGCCGACAGGGCGGTGACCGTGTCCGTCGGCGACGTCACCGTCACCGGAAAGGTGCCGACCCCGCCCACGGTCTGCTTCAGGACGGTGAGGTCCACCACGTTGCGTGAGTTGGTGTACGTGCAGGTCGCCACGTCGGACTGGGCCAGGTTGACGGAGATGAGCACGTTCGAATTGAACGTGACCGGGGTACCGATGGGCGCCGGCGTGCCGTTGAAGGTGCTCTGGCCGTTGCTGGAGGAGCAGACGGCACTGGTGAACTGGTATCCGGCGACGGTGCCCTCCTGGAAGTTCCAGTCCACGTTGGAGTCCCGCACGAACGAGACCGACTGCCCGGCGGTCACGTCGAAGGTGTTGCCGGGGTTGTACGAAACCGACCCGGTGAACGGGAATGTCGGGGTGCTGGCGCCCGGATTCGTCAACGCCTTGGCGATGGTGATCGTCCCCGACTTCGGTGTCTGGTCGACGG
>CAZULR010000443.1:0-2487 GCA_964621235.1 uncultured Acidimicrobiaceae bacterium | reverse complement strand
GTCGGGCCATCGTCACGGTGCAGGACCACGTCGTGGTCCGAACCTATGCCCACATTGTCGGACTGGTGGAGGAGGCGAGGCTCCCCGAGCGGGTGGCGGCTCGTGCGCTGGCCACGTTCGCCGGCCTGGCCGAAGTGGAGGCCGCGTTGCACCGCCGACCGGTCGACCAGGTCCACTTCCACGAAGTGGGAGGACACGACACGATCATCGACGTGGTGGGCACGGCCGCGGCGTTGGAGGTGCTGGGTGTCGACGAGGTCCGGGCGAGCGCGGTGGCGACCGGCACCGGGATGGTCCGTGCCGCCCACGGCATGCTGCCGAACCCGGCCCCTGCCGTCGTCGGCCTGCTCCGGGGCATCCCCACGTGGGGACGGGATCTGCCGGTGGAGCTCACCACGCCGACCGGCGCGGCGCTGCTCGCCGCCCTGTCAGCCGGGTTCGGACCCCTGCCGCCGATGGACGTGGTCGCCCAGGGATTCGGCGCCGGTAGCCGGGAGCTCGAGGAGCTGCCCAACTGCACCCAGGTCGTCGTCGGCACCCAGTCCCGTGCCCTGGGGGGCCCCGATGCCGACGCCGGACAGCCGGTGGCGGTGCTCGAGGTCACCGTGGACGACGTGACCGGTGAGCAGCTCGCCCACACGGTGGCGGCCGTGTTGGATGCCGGGGCGCACGATGCGTGGCTGTCCCCCGTGCTGATGAAGAAGGGGCGACCGGGCCACGTGGTCCACGTCCTCTGTGACCCCGTCGTGGCACCCCGGTTGCGCGCCGTGCTGCGGGCCGAGACCGGATCGCTGGGAGTCCGCATGACGTCGGCGGAGCGGTGGCCGGCAGCGCGATCGGTCGACACCGTGGTGGTCGACGGCCAGCCGATCCGGGTGAAGTCCAGTGCGGCCCGGGCCAAGGCGGAGCACGACGACGTGGTGGTCGCCGCCCGCCGCACCGGCCGACCACTGCGCGAGGTGGCGTTCCGCGCCGAGGTGGCCTGGGCGGAGCGGCCGGGGTCCACCGGCGCCGACACCGGCTCGACCGGGGTCGGCGATGGCACCGACGCCGACGAACCGGCCTGATCCCCCCCCCGGGGGGCGCTTGGCCCAACGCTCCGCAGGTCTCTCGTCGGGGCCCTGTGTCCCACGTCTGGCCGTGCGTCGGGCGGCGGCACTGCAGTAGCCCGACTGCAGGACATGCCGGTCCGGCGTCTCGGGGCCGAGTCCGGTCCCTGGCGACCGGAGCTGTCCGGTGACCCGGGAGCGCCGTTCAGGTGACCGGGACCACCGTCGCACCCGGGGGTGGCGGTGGTCCCGGTCGTGGGCGCCGCGCCCCCGCCGGCGACGGCGGGCGGCTACCGTCTCCCCCGGGACGCCTGCCCCGAGCCCCGTCGAAAGGATGCACCGTCATGACCCGCCTCCGTACCTGGACCCTCGTGGCCCTGGCCGCCTCCAGCCTGGGACTGGCCGCCTGCGGGAGTTCGTCGTCGAGCTCGACCACGACGACGGCGGCCTCGACCGCCACCACCGGCGCCTCGACCACTCCGGCGACATACGCCACCATCGCCGCCCCGTCGGCGGCGGGGACGATCGGCACGGAACCGACGATCACCGTTCCCCCGGGCGCTCCGCCCACGCAGCTCGAGACCAAGGACCTGATCGTGGGAACCGGCCCGGCGGCCAAGCCGGGGGACACCGTGAGCGTCCAGTACGTCGGTGTGGCCTACTCGTCCAAGCAGATCTTCGACTCGTCGTGGAGCCGCGGCCAACCGTTCCAGTTCACGCTCGGCAAGGGCACCGTGATCCCGGGTTGGGACAAGGGTGTGGTCGGGATGCAGGTCGGAGGACGCCGCGAGCTCATCATCCCGCCGAACCTCGCCTACGGGGCCCAGTCGCCCGGGTCGGGGATCGCCGCCAACGACACGCTGATCTTCATCGTCGACCTCGTGAAGATCAACTGATCCGTGGGTGTCACCGCCGTCCAGCTGTTGTCGCTGCCGGTCACCGATCAGGACCGGGCCAGGGACTTCTACGTGGACGTCCTCGGGTTCGAGCTCGTCAACGACATGCCGATGGGCCCGGGCATGCGCTGGGTCCAGGTCCGCCCTCTTGGCGCACTCACCTCGATCACGCTGGTCACCTGGTTCGAGTCCATGCCGGCCGGCCAGACCCGAGGGACCGTTCTCGAGACGGATGACCTGGAGGGGGACATCACCCGGTTGCGGCGGCTCGGCGTCGACCTCCCCGATGAGGTGGAGTCAGCCCCGTGGGGTCGGTTCGTGACGTTCACCGACCCGGACGGCAACGGACTCGTCCTCCAGGAGACGGGCACCCAGGGCGCCTGACCGCGGGTCGTTCTCCGGACGGTCGCCCAGCGGAATGGGTCGCCCCCGGGCGGCGTTGACCACCCAGGACTGCTCGGAAGGGAGCGCATCATGGCAACGGTGGAACTGACCAAGGAGAACTTCGCCGAGGTGGTGTCGACGAACGACACCGTCCTGGT
>CAZULR010000442.1:0-2495 GCA_964621235.1 uncultured Acidimicrobiaceae bacterium | reverse complement strand
CCCCGGAGTCGAACTCCACCGTCAGGTCACGCACCTCGAGTTCGGCCACCGGTCCGCCCTCAGCCCGCGAAGGCCTTGGCCGGATCCGCCGCCACGGCACGGCGGAGGGCGATCAGGCTTGACAGCAGCCCCACCAGGACGGCCGACAGCGGCAGTTCGACGTAGGCGCTGGTCGGGAAGTCGATGGGCTGCGAGAAGACGCCGACCATGAATTGGGCCAGGAGAGTGGCGATGGCGGCCGCGATCAGGGCCACGAGCACCGCCTGGAACGCCAGTCCGGCGTAGAGCGACCAGGACGACGCTCCCAGTGCCTTCAGGACGGCGAAGTCGCGGGTGCGCTCGAGGGCGGTCACGTAGACGAGGGAGGCCACGATGACCGCGGCGATCACCCACATGAAGAGCTTCGAATTGTCGATCGACGAGACGGCCGTGGCCATCTGGTCGAGGCTGGCCCCCTCGACCTGCGCTCCGGTGAGGACCGCCATGCCGGCGGGGGCCCCCGTCGGCACCCCGGTCACCACGACGGCGCTGATGATCCTGGCTCCCTCGAAGGCGGCCACCTGGGCGTCGCGCAGGCCGACGTAGAGGTTGGGGATCCCGCCGAGGAGGGTCCGGTCACCGGTGACGCCCACGATCACGAACGGGTGGCCGCCGACGGCGACGTGGGCCCCCACGCCGACGCCCAGCCGGGTGTCCACGACCGCCTCGCCCGGGCCGGCCACCTGGTGCCCGGCCGTCAGAGGCTGCTGGACGGGGGCCGAGCCGACCGGCGCGCCGACCAGGTTCACCTGCTGCACCGCTCCGTCCACCGAGGCGGTCTGCGGGATCACCACGACCGGGGTCGCACTCGCGACCCCCGGCGTCCGGGATACGCGCACGAGGACGGTGTCCGCCATCGGCGTGAGTGACGTCACCCGTCCCGACGAGCCCGCCTTCACCACCCAGGCGTCCGCCCGGAACCCACCGACGGTCTGGTCGATCTCCACGCCGAAACCCGCCGTGAGGCCGGCCAGGAGCAGGGTCATGGCGAAGACGAGCGCGGCTCCGAGGATGGCGATCAGGAACTGTCTCCGCCGATAGAGCAGGTCGCACACGGTGATGCTGAACATCCGACCCCCACCTGGTCCGTCCCCCGCAGGACGGTCGATCGCCGCAGTTTACGTACTGCTCCTGCACCCGTCCCGGAAGCGGGTGAAACCCTTGTTGCCCGGGGGACGACCGGTGCTCCGCCGGACCCCAACTGAGCTGCCGAGGGTCCGATACCCTCTGCCACCGTGACCCCCGCCACCGGTTCCGACGATCTCCGGTACGGGATCGTCGGGGTGGGCATGATGGGTCTCGAGCACCTGCGCAACCTGGCCGCGTTGCCCGGTGCCGTGGTCACCGCGGTGAGCGACCCGCACGAGCCGTCGCGCGCCGCGGCCGTCGCCGAGTCGGATCGGGTCGGTGCCCCGCGCCCGGCGGCATTCGCGGACCATCACCACCTGCTGGCGTCCCGACTGTGCGACGCCGTGGTCGTCGCCTCGCCCAACATGACGCACGTCGAAGTACTCGATGACGTACTCGGCACCGGGCTCCACGTCCTGGTGGAGAAGCCGCTCTGCACGACGGTCGCTGACTGCCGCAGGGTCGTGGACGCGGCACGTGGGCACCCCGGGGTGGTGTGGGTCGGGCTCGAGTACCGCTACATGCCACCGGTGGCGGCCCTCATCGACGAGGTCAGGTCGGGCGCCGTCGGCCGGGTGCGTATGGTGGCCGTGCGCGAGCACCGGTTCCCGTTCCTGGCCAAGGTCGGTGACTGGAACCGGTTCAATCGGAACACGGGCGGCACGCTGGTCGAGAAGTGCTGCCACTTCTTCGACCTGCTGTCGCTGCTGGCCTCCGGTCGTCCCACGCGGGTCCTCGCCTCCGGAGGCCAGGACGTCAACCACCTCGACGAGCGCTACGACGGTGAACGGCCGGACATCCTTGACAACGCTCTGGTCATCGTCGAGTACGACAACGGGGTCCGGGCTTCCCTCGACCTCTGCATGTTCGCCGAGGGCAGCCGCAACCAGGAGGAGCTGTCCGTGGTGGGCGACACCGGGAAGGTCGAGGCCTTCCTGCCGAGCGGCATCCTGCGCACGGGCGACCGGGTCGGCTGGTCCGCCGGGGTGCGGGAGCGGGTGGTGGTCGACGGGCGCGTGGCCCACGAGGGGTTCCACCACGGCGCGAGCTACCTCGAGCACCTCGACTTCCTGGAGGCGGTGCGGGCCGGGGACAGGCCGAAGGTGAGCCTCGCCGACGGCCTGTCGAGCGTGGCGGTGGGCGTCGCCGCCCAGCGCTCGATCGCCGAGCAGCGTGCGGTCACCCTGCACGAGGTCCTGGCGGGCTGAGCCGGGTGGTCGGCGGCGTTCGTCAGATGACCAGCGGTGCGTGGTCGAGCAGAGGCAGTACGGTCCGGCCGACTCGGCGGCACTCGTCGAGGTGCGGGTAGCCGGAGAGCACGAAAGCGT
>CAZULR010000441.1:0-2507 GCA_964621235.1 uncultured Acidimicrobiaceae bacterium | reverse complement strand
GCGTCCTTGGGCTCCGGGTAGTACCAGGCGGCGTCCTCGTTGCGGGTGCCGTCGACCACCACCGAACGGTAGCTGGCCGTGCCCTTCCAGGGGCACACTGTGTGCGTGCCGCTGGGCTCGAAGTACTCGTCGTGCACGTCCGCCGACGGGAAGTAGTGGTTCCCCTCGACGATCACCGTGGCATCGCTCTCGGCCAGCACAGCGCCGTTCCATGTCGCTCGGATGGTCATACCGGCTACAACGCCGGAGGGCACCCCGGTGTTCCCGGCGGTGGGCACCGGGAGCGCAAGGCGGGTCAGGGACGGCGGGCCAAGGTGAGGACGAACTCGTCGCCGTCGGCCACCCACGAGTCCTCGACCACGAGTCCGCTCGCCTCGAGCTCGTCGCGCAGGGCCTCGGTGGAGAACTTTGTGCTGAGCTCGGTCAGCATCTCCTCACCGGCGGCGAACTCGACCTCGAGATCGAGGTCGGCGACGCGGACCCGGCAGTCGTCGAGGGAACGGAGCCACATCTCGATGCGGTGCTCGGGCTCGTTCCAGCGGGCCACGTGGGCGAAGCGGTCCGGGGCGAAGTCGGCGCCGAGGTCGCGGTTGAGGACGAGGAGCAGATTGCGGTTGAACTCGGCGGTGACCCCGGCGGCGTCATCGTAGGCGGCGACGAGGCGCGCACGGTCCTTGACCACGTCGGTGCCGAGCAGCAGGCAGTCCCCCGGGCGCATGGTCCCGGCCAGGCCGCGGAGGAACGTCGTCCGCTGCTCGGGGGCGAAATTCCCGACCGTGCCGCCGAGGAAGGCGAACAGCCGCCGCCCGGGTGCGTCCAGGTGCTCCAGGTGGGTGTGGAAGTCGCCCACGACGGCCCGGACGGCCAGTCCCGGGTACTCCTCGGACAACGCGGTGGCCGCCGCCCACAGGGTCGTGTCGCTGACGTCGAGCGGGAGGTAGGTGCCGAGCCGGCCGCTGTCCCGCATGGCGTCGAGCAGCACACGGGTCTTGTCACAGGTGCCGGCCCCCAACTCGACCAGGACGTCGGCGCCCGCACCGGCGACCATGTCCTTGGCGTGTGCCTCCAGGATCGACCGCTCGGCCCGGGTCGGGTAGTACTCGGGCAGGCGGGTGATCTCGTCGAAGAGGCGGCTGCCGCGGTCGTCGTAGAAGTAGACGGGCGGGAGCTGCTTGGGCGTCGAGGTCAGGCCCGCCCGCACGTCGGCCTCCATGGCGGCGCGCAGGTCGGCAGGTGTCAGGTGCACCTCGATGGTGGGTGGGATGACAGTGTCCATGGTCTCCGAGGGGGTCGGCGGCGGTCGGGCGGCAGGGTGCCGTCCCGGTCGGGGGCTCAGGCGTTACGGGCCAGTCGCAGCCCGCTGAAGGCCCATCGGGCCGAGGGGGGGAAGAAATTGCGGTAGGTGGCCCGGACGTGATCCGCCGGCGTGGCGCACGAGCCACCCCGCAGGACGTGCTGGTTCACCATGAACTTCCCGTTGTACTCGCCTACCGCGCCCTCGGCGGCGGCGAAGCCGGGATAGGGGCTGTAGGCCGAAGAGGTCCACTGCCAGACGTCGCCGAACGGTGGCGCCGACCCTGCGGCGGTGGGGGAGGGGTGGAGGACGTCGGTGTCGAGCAGGTGGCCGGCCGCGGTGGCCTCGCCAGCCCGGTCGGCGCTGACGACCTCCCATTCGGCCTCGGTGGGCAACCGGTGGCCGGCCCACCGGGCGAAGGCGTCGGCCTCGTAGTAGCTCACGTGGCACACCGGGCGTGAGGCCTCCACGGGCACGTCGCCGGCGAGCGTGAACTCGTGCCAGCCGTCGTTGCGCATCGACCAGTAGAGCGGCGAGTCCCACCCCTCGACCTCGACCGTGGCCCAGCCGTCCGACAGCCACAGCTCGGGCCGCCGGTATCCGCCGTCGTCCACGAAGGCGAGCCACTCGCCGCAGGTCACGGCCCGGTCGGCCAGTGCGAAGGGCTCGAGGTGGGTGAGATGGCGGGGGAACTCGTTGTCGAACCCGAAACCACCGCCCGCGTGCCCGATGGGGACCGTGCCGCCCGGGTGCGTCGTCCACGTCGCCGGGGCACGGTCCCCCGGTCCTGGGAGCGCCAGCGGGGCGTAGGCGGGCAGCATCGGGTTGCGGGACAGGACGTGCTTGATGTCCATGATGAGCAGCTCCTGGTGCTGCTGCTCGTGCTGGATCCCGAGCTCCACCAGTCCGGCCGTCGTGCGGTCGGGCCCCCGGCCGAGGAGATCGCGCATGGCGGCGTCGACGTGGCGCCGGTAGTCGGCGACCTCCACGATCCCCGGACGCGAGACGAGCCCGCGGTCCGGCCGGGGATACCGGTCGCCCACGCCGACGTAGTACGAGTTGAAGAGGAAGCCGAAGTCGGGGTGGAAGAGTTCGTAGCCGGGCAGCGACGGCGTAAGCAGGAACGTCTCGAAGAACCAGGACGTATGGGCCCGGTGCCATTTGGTCGGGCTCACGTCGGGCATCGACTGGACGGTCTGGTCCTCGGCCGACA
>CAZULR010000440.1:0-2512 GCA_964621235.1 uncultured Acidimicrobiaceae bacterium | reverse complement strand
ACCTCACCGGTCGGGAGAACATCCAGATGGTCGGCAACCTCAACCACCTCGAGCGCGCCGTCGTCGCCCAACGGGCCGTCGACCTGCTGAGCCAGTTCAACTTGACCGACGCCGGCGACCGCCCCCTCAAGACCTACTCGGGCGGCATGCGTCGTCGACTCGACCTGGCCGCGGCGCTGGTGGCCCGGCCGTCGGTGCTCTTCCTCGACGAGCCGACGACGGGGCTCGACCCCCAGAGCCGCAACGACCTGTGGGAGGTCATCGAGCAGCTCGTCGGCGACGGCACCACCGTCCTCCTGACCACCCAGTACCTCGAGGAGGCCGACCGCCTGGCCAGCCGGCTGGCCGTGCTGGACCACGGACGGGTCATCGCGGAGGGCACACCGGCGTCGATGAAGGCGGACCTCGGCGCCACCGTTCTCGAGGTCGGCCTGCCCTCCATCGACGACGCCCAGCGGACAGGCACCATCCTCGACGCCCTGGGGCCCCACAGCTCACTCGTAAACGGAACCCTCGTGGAGGTCACGGTCGACAACGGCCCGCAGGCCGCCATGATGGCGCTGCGGAACCTGGACGGCGAAGGCATCCATCCCACCACCTTCAATCTCCGCGAGCCCAGCCTCGACGACGTCTTCCTGTCCCTCACCGGGCACCGCACCGAGGAGGACGAGGAGGCTACCGGTGACGGACAGCCGGGCGGAAGACGCGGGCGCCGCCGGATACGACGGGCCGAGCGGGCCATGCCCGTAGCCACCGGGGAGCTGGCATGACGACCACCGCCATCACCGCACCGACCGTCCCGGGTGCCCCACCCGGTGGCGGCATCCTCACCAGGGCCCGATGGGTCGTCTCGGACACCCTGACCCTCACCCGGCGCAACCTGCTAGCGATCACCCGGATCCCCGAGGCGCTGTTCTTCTCCACGATCCAGCCGATCATGTTCGTCCTGCTGTTCCGCTACGTGTTCGGCGGCGCCATCGCCATCCCGGGCGGGCTCCCCTACGTCGACTACCTGATGCCCGGAATCTTCGTGCAGACGGTGGCGTTCGGCGCCGTGAGCACGAGCATCGGGCTGGCCGAGGACCTCCAGAAGGGGCTCATCGAGCGGTTCCGGGCCCTGCCCATGTCCCGGGGGGCGGTCCTGACCGGTCGGACGACCGCGGACGTGGTCCGCAACGTCTTCGTGGTCATCATCATCACCGGCGTGGGCCTGGCCGTCGGCTTCCGGCCGTCCACGGGCGTCCTCTCCTACACCGCGGCCATCCTGCTGATCCTGCTGTTCGCCTACGCCCTTTCCTGGGGGTTCGCCGTGATCGGACTGTCTGCACCCAACTCCGAGACGGCCCAGGTGATGTCGTTCCCGATTCTCTTCCCGCTGACCTTCATCAGCTCGGCATTCGTCCCGGTCGACAAGATGCCCAGCTGGCTCCAGGGGTTCGCCACCTACCAGCCGGTGTCGGTCACCGTCAGTGCCTGCCGCGCCCTCATGGTCGGATCCGACGTGACCGGGCAGTCGACCTGGTTCTGGACGTCCCGCTCACTCGCCTGGACGGTACTGTTCCTGATCGTCCTCATCCCCCTGGCCATCCGCCGGTACCGCACCCGCACCTGAGGCCCCCGCAGAATTGCCGGGCGCCGGGACGCGGCAGAATGGGGGTATGGCCAATTCCTCCATCTCCCCCGACTCCTTCGGAGCCCGCAGCGACCTGAGCGTCGGCGAGCGGACGTACGAGATCTTCCGCATCGGGGCCCTCGCCGACCGCTTCGACGTGGCCCGTCTGCCCTACTCCATCAAGGTCATCCTGGAGAACCTGCTCCGCCACGAGGACGGCCTGGCCGTCACCGCGTCCGACGTCGAGGCCGTCGCCGGTTGGGGGGTCAACCCCGACCGCCACGGTGTCGGCGGTGCGGACGCCGCCGAGATCGCCCTCACTCCCGAACGCGTGCTGATGCAGGACCTGACGGGCGTGCCCGGGGTGGTCGACCTGGCCGCCATGCGCGACGCCTTGCGCGAGCTGGGGGGCGACCCGGCCAGGATCAATCCGCTGGTTCCCGTCGAGATGGTCGTCGACCACTCCGTCATCGCCGAGGCGTCCAACCGGGCCAGCGCCTACGACGAGAACGTCGACATCGAGTACCACCGCAACATCGAGCGGTACCAGCTCCTACGTTGGGCGCAGCAGGCCTTCGACGGCTTCCGTGTCGTGCCGCCGGGCATGGGCATCTGCCACCAGGTCAATCTCGAGTACCTGTCGCGGGTGGTCTTCGCCACCGAGGACGGGCGGGCCTACTGCGACACGCTGGTAGGGACCGACTCCCACACCACGATGGTGAACGGCCTCGGCGTACTCGGCTGGGGCGTGGGCGGCATCGAGGCCGAGGCGGCCATGCTCGGGCAGCCCCTCTCCCTCCTCCTGCCGCCCGTGGTCGGCTTCCGGCTGACAGGCGAGGCGCCGGCCGGCACCACCGCCACCGACCTCGTCCTCACCATCACCAACGTCCTGCGCAAGCA
>CAZULR010000439.1:0-2521 GCA_964621235.1 uncultured Acidimicrobiaceae bacterium | reverse complement strand
GTGAGCCTCGACGTGGCCGACCGTCCCGGCGTCCTGGGCGCGGTCACGACGGCGTTCGGTGCCCACGGCGTCTCGATCCGGTCGGTCGAGCAGGAGGGCGGCGGCGACGGCGCCCGCCTGGTCTTCGTGACCCATGTGGCCCGGGAGGGTGACCTGCGGGCGACCCTGGCCGATCTGGAGGGGCTCGACGCGGTGGAACGGATCGGAGGCGTCATGCGGATCGTGGGGACGGCATGACCGCCGGCAACCGGGCCCTCTCCTGGAGGGGCGTGATCGAAGAGTACCGGGAGTTCCTGCCCGTCTCCGCGGACACGCCCGTCGTGACCCTGCTCGAGGGCGGTACCCCGTTGCTCGAGGCGCCGCGCCTGTCGGCCAGGGTCGGCGCGCGGGTGCTGCTGAAGATCGAGGGGGCCAACCCCACCGGCTCGTTCAAGGACCGCGGCATGACCATGGCGATCTCCAAGGCCGTCGAGGAGGGGGCGAAAGCGGTCGTCTGCGCCTCCACCGGCAACACCTCGGCCTCGGCGGCCGCCTTCAGCGCCCGGGCCGGCCTGACCTGCGCGGTACTCATCCCCGAGGGCCACATCGCCCTCGGCAAGCTCGCCCAGGCCCTGATCCACGGAGCGAAGGTCCTCCAGCTGCGGGGGAACTTCGACCAGGCGCTCGAGATCGTCCGGGAACTCGGCGACAAGGCCCCGGTGACGGTGGTCAACTCGGTCAACCCCTACCGGATCGAGGGCCAGAAGTCGGGGGCGTTCGAGGTCATCGACCAGCTGGGCGACGCTCCCGAGGTGCACTGCATCCCGGTCGGCAACGCCGGCAACATCACGGCCTACTGGAAGGGCTACCTGGAGTTCAAGGAGGCGGGCCGCTCCACCCGCCTGCCACGGATGCTGGGCTTCCAGGCCGCCGGCGCCGCACCCATCGTGGCCGGCCACCCGATCGAGCACCCGGACACGGTGGCCACCGCCATCCGGATCGGCAACCCGGCCAGCTGGTACGGGGCGACGTCCGCCGCGGCCGAGTCCGGTGGCGGCATCGCCGCGGTCACCGACGACGAGATCCTGGAGGCCTACCGCTTCCTCGCCGCCGAGGAGTCGGTGTTCTGCGAGCCGGCGTCGGCGGCATCCGTGGCCGGGATCCTGACCCACGGGCTACCCGACGGCGTGGGGCCGTCGTCGAACGTGGTCTGCGTCCTCACCGGTCACGGCCTAAAGGACCCGGACATCGCCATCAGCCAGATCAGCGTGCCCACGGTGGTCGACGCCGACCTCGCCGCCGTCCTCAACGAACTCTCCCTCTGACCGGGGCGGCGGGGCCGTCCTGGCGGGCTGTCGGCGGGTGGTTGCCGCGTTCGGCCCGGAACCTGTATGCTGGTGTCACCTTCGCTTCCGCATTCGGCCCGTCCGGGCCTGCGGGCGGGACCTCCTGGCTCGACACCCTCGACCAGCCCGTGCCCGGCGTTGGGGGGAGTTGCCTCCGGGATCCGTTCCGGAAATCCCACCTCCCCACCCCCTTATTTCCCTGGCTGTGGGATTCCTTCCACCCGCCAACGAGGACATGCTGAAACGAGGAAGCCGATGACTGCCGAACAGCAGCTCGAGCGCTCGGTGTTGGAGAGCAAGGAGCGCGATGAGCTCCATGCGATCGCACAGGCCCTTTCTGTGAAGACCACCACCCGGACCAAGAAAGCCGACATCATCGACGGCATCCTGAAGGCCACCGGCGTCGGCCCCGCCGACAACGGTGAGGCTCCCGTCTCCCGCACGCCGCGGGCGCCGCGCAGCCGTGGCACGGCTGACTCCCCGTCGGGGGCTACGGGCCCCGCCACCAACGGCGATCACGCCGACGCCGGCGACGAGGCCCCGGCGGCTCCGGCGCGCCGGGCCCCGGCCACGCTGTCGTTCGGCCCCGCCGACGACGCTGCGGCCGGGCACGCGTCGGCTGAGCTCGAGGACTTCGACGACGGGCCGGCCGGCGGTGGTTCGTCCGGCACCGCCTCCGGTGACGAGCCGACCACCTCCGAAGAGGGCGGTCGCAGCCAGCAGGGAGGTGGCAGCCAGGGCCGTGGCAACGCGAGCCAGGGCGGCGGCCAGGGCAACAACCAGAGCCAGGGCCGGAACAACCGGAACAACCAGAACAACCAGAACCAGGGCCGGAACAACCAGGGCGGCGGCCCGGGCAACAACCAGGGCAACCGGAACAACCAGGGCAACCGGAACAACCAGAACCAGGGCGGCGGCAACGACGACCTGGGCAACCGCCGGTCCAATCGGCGTCGTCGGGGCCGCGACCGTCAGGGCGGTCCCGAGGGCGACCTGCAAGGTGGTGCCAACGACCAGCAGTACCAGGGCGAGCTCATCCCGGTGCGGGGCCTGCTCGACCTGCGTGACGAGGGCTACGGCTTCCTCCGCTGCGAGGGGTACCTGGCCTCGACCAAGGACGTCTACGTCTCGATCAGCCAGGCCCGCCGATTCGCCCTGCGCAAGGGCGACGCCATCGAGGGCTTCTGCCGGCCCGC
>CAZULR010000438.1:0-2524 GCA_964621235.1 uncultured Acidimicrobiaceae bacterium | reverse complement strand
CCACCTTGGCCAGGAACTGGTCGCCGTACTGGACGTCCTGCGGGTCCTCCTCGGACTGGGTGCCGAAGTCGGGATCGACCATGCTCACCGACGGAAGCGTGCCGGCGGCGGCGTCCGCGTAGAACTGGTCCATCTTGGTCAGGTGGGAGGAGAAGCCGGGCAGCCCGGCCTGGTACGACCAGATGAGCGCGGACGGCAGACTGGCGTAGTAGTTCTTCCAGGAGATGCCGTGGGCGTCGAGCGACTGGAAGATCGTGCCGTTGGGTGGTGCGGCACTCGGGAACACGTCGGTCAGCAGTCCGAGGGAGGTGCCCGCCATCAGGTAGCGCCGGTTGGGGTAGGTCTGGGCACCCACCGAGCAGAAGTAGCGGTCGCAGACGGGGAAGGTCGCCGCCAGGGAGTTCACGAACGGCAGGATCTCCGGCTCGAGATAGCCCATCGACACCGGCCCGCTCTGACTGCCCACGAATCCGTCGTTGGCTCCGTCGGCGTACGAGGCCCAGAAGGCGTTCCAGGTGTTGAACGGCTCGCCGTCGGGCTGGCACGGATTGGGCATGGGGAACGCCCGCAGCGACGTGTTCGGCCCCGGCGGTGGGATCGGCGAGCCCGTCGGCCAGGGGTTGACCGCCGTCGGCTTCCCCGACTCGTCCAGGGTGAATCCGTCGCCACGGCCGCGCTGCAGGCCGAGGATGTTGTCGTACGAGTGGTTCTCCATCATCACGACGATGATGTTCTCGATCTGCGGCAGCTGGTCGGTCCCGGCGGCGGCGTCCGGGTTGGGCCGCTCGCCCGGCTGGAGCACCTTCGTCGGCTTGGTCGTTGGTGGTGTCCCACCGGTTGTGGACGTGGACGACTCCGACGACGACGAGCAGGCACCGAGCCCGACGGCGGTGGCGCCGGCGAGCGCACCCCCGAGGAGCATCCGTCGGGAGAAGGCGGGGGGACGGCTCATGTCCCGCACCGTAGTGAGCGGGCCGACGGCCGACAACCGGTCCGGCGGTAGCGTGCCGCCATGGAGTTCGCAGATGCCGTCCGGCGGCGGCGCATGACCCGGAACTTCCGTGACGCGCCCCTCGCGCCCGGTGTCCTGGACGAGCTCCTGGCGGCGGCCCTGTCGGCCCCGTCGGCCGGCCACACCCAGGGTCGCGACCTCGTCGTGCTCGAGGGGGCCGAACAGACAGCTCGCTACTGGGACGCCGCGACGGACGCCGCGTGGCGGGCGAGGTCCCGCCGCTTCGGGGGCATGGTCCGGGCGCCGGTGGTCGTGCTCGCCTTCTCGGATCCCGACGCGTACGTCGACCGCTATGCCGAGCCCGACAAGGCCCGGGCCGATGGCACCGAGGTCGAGTGGGTCGTGCCCTTCTGGCAGGTCGACGCCGCGTTCGCCGTGATGACCCTGTTGCTCGGGGCCGCCGATCGCGGTATCGGCGCCGCGTTCCTGGGCAACTTCCGGGGCGAGGACGCGCTGAAGTCGGCCCTCGGGGTGCCGGCGGGGATGCGCTGGCTCGGTGCCGTGCTGCTGGGCGAGCCCGAACTCCCCGACCCGCCCTCGACGTCGGCCCACCGGCCACGCCGTCGCGTCGACGAGAGTGTTCACCGCGGCCGCTGGTAGTGCCCCCGCAACGTCCTGTCGGACCGCTCCACGCCGGGAAACCCCTGTTGCCGGCGACCGGCGCAGGAGCCGAGCGCACGGGGGTCACGGCGACGTACCATTGCCGATCGTCAGCCGTCGTGCGGACGGCACGCACACCACCACGGAGTTCGCCCGATCATCGGCGGACCAGCCGGAACGGCCGAAGAGGAGGTCCACCGTGACTGACATCGCCGTCGACACGGGGCCGGGGGCGCCCATCGACACGGGGCCGGGGGCGCCCGTCGACACGGGGCGGGCCGACGAGCCCGGATCCACCCCACCTCCCGGGGCCGGAGGGCACGGCCCACCACCCGTTCCCAGCTTCAACATCGTGCCCGTGCGCGCGCTGCCCGTGGTGGCGGTCGTCCTGATCGGGCTCATCGCCGCCATCGCCTCAAACAACCTCTGGGCGCTCACCTTCTTCCACGTGGCCGGTGGTGGACTGTGGACGAGCCTCGACCTCTTCCTCGGCCTGGTCCTCGGACCGATCATGGGGAGCCTGACGATCCCGGCACGGATCGAGTTCACGACGAAGTTCATGCCAAAGATGCTGCTGATCATGCCCACCCTCGTGGCCATGACCCTGGGCGCGGGATTCCAGCTCGCACGCCACGTGGGCAACCTCGAGGCCGACTACCCGCACCACGGCTGGGTCGTGGCCTCCTACATCGTCGTGGGGATCATGGCCGTCATCGCCCTCGGCCTCCTGGAGCCGGCCAATCTGGCGGTGCTCTTCGAGCTGAAGAAGCCCCGGCCCAACGGGGCACGGATCCAACGGCTGATGAAGGTCTTCATCTACACCGCGGGCATCACGGGCGTGCTCCAGATTCTGACCGTCCTGATCATGACCTTCCTGGCCAGCCGATGAGCGCGACCGCCGACGTGCTGCCC
>CAZULR010000437.1:0-2526 GCA_964621235.1 uncultured Acidimicrobiaceae bacterium | reverse complement strand
CGCCGATGGCGACGACCTCGTCCGGGTTGACGCCCTTGTGGGCCTCCTTGCCGGTGAGCGACTGGACCAGGTCCTGGACCGCCGGGATGCGGGTGGACCCGCCGACGAGCACCACGTGGTCGATATCGGACTTGGACAGCCCGGAGTCGGCGATGGCCTGGTCGAAGGGACCCTTGCACCGCTCGACGAGGTCGGCGGTCAGCTCGTTGAACTGGGCCCGTGTCAGCTTCACGTCGAGGTGCTTGGGGCCCTCGGACGTGGCCGTGATGAACGGCAGGTTGATCTGGGTCTCCTGGACCGAGGACAGCTCGATCTTGGCCTTCTCGGCGGCCTCCTGGAGGCGCTGCGTGGCCATTTTATCGGTCGACAGGTCGACGCCCTCGGTGTCCTTGAAGGACTTGACCAGCCAGTCAATGACCTTCTGGTCCCAGTCGTCGCCACCGAGCTTCGAGTCTCCCGAGGTGGACTTGACCTCGAACACGCCGTCGCCGATTTCGAGCACGGACACGTCGAACGTGCCACCACCGAGGTCGAAGACGAGGACGGTCTGGTCGGCACCCTCCTTGTCGAGGCCGTAGGCCAGTGCGGCCGCGGTGGGCTCGTTGATGATGCGGAGCACCTCGAGCCCGGCGATGGCGCCGGCCTCCTTGGTTGCGGTCCGCTGGGCGTCGTCGAAGTACGCCGGGACGGTGATCACGGCCTGGGTGACGGTGTCGCCCAGGAAGGCCTCGGCGTCACGCTTCAGCTTGCCGAGGATGCGGGCCGAGATCTCCTGGGGCGTGTAGTCCTTGCCGTCGATGTCGACGGTCCAGCCCGTGCCCATGTGGCGCTTGACCGAGCGGATGGTCCGATCGGGGTTGGTGATGGCCTGACGCTTGGCCACTTCGCCGACGAGCACCTCGCCGGACTTGGCGAAGCCGACCACGGACGGCGTGGTGCGCCCGCCCTCGGCGTTCGGGATGACGACGGGCTCGCCGCCCTCCAGCACGGCGACGACCGAGTTAGTCGTCCCGAGATCGATACCTACGGCCTTGGCCATGTCCTTGCCTCCTACTCCCCCACCCTCTGCGGGCCCGGGGTCTGTGTTGCTTCCTCGTGTGGTGGTTCTGCTTCTGGGCTTCCGGCGCCTCCCGGCGCCCCGACTCATGCGACCCGCCCTGCGGCGGTGGTGCCGTCGGCCCGACCCCCGGCGTGTCCCGGTAAGCCTCAGGCCGCTGTCTCCACGAACAACTATAGCAAAGTTGAGTGCACCAATAGCAGGTTTTCTACATAATTCTTGTGATTTCTGTCCAGCGGAGGCCGGGATACGCTCGGCCCATGCCCCAGCTGGTCCTTCTCCGTCACGGTCAGTCCCTCTGGAACGCCGAGAACCTGTTCACGGGGTGGTACGACGTCGACCTCTCGGTCCTGGGCGAGGAGGAGGCGCGGAGCGCCGGCACGTTGCTGGCGGCCGACGCCGACCTCGACCTGCGGGTCGTCCACACCTCGGTGCTGACCAGGGCCGTCCGCACCGCCGATCTGGCGCTGGACGCGGCGGGCCGGACCTGGCTGCCGGTGCGGCGCCACTGGCGCCTCAACGAGCGCCACTACGGCGCGCTGCAGGGGCTCGACAAGAAGGAGACCACGGCGAAGCACGGCGAAGCCCAGGTGAAGGAGTGGCGCCGCAGCTACGCCACCCCGCCGCCCCCGGTCGGCCGTGGTGACGCCCACGACCCGGCGGGCGACCCCCGCTACCGCGACGTCCCCGCCGACTCGCTGCCACTGACCGAGTGCCTGGCCGACGTCGTCGCCCGTGTCGTCCCGTACTGGGCAGACGTCATCGTGCCCGACCTCCTGGCCGAGGGTGCGCGCGGCGGGGCCGTGCTGGTGGTGGCCCACGGCAACAGCCTGCGGGCACTGCGCAAGCACATCGAGGGCATCAACGACGACGCCATCGTCGGACTCGAGATCCCGACGGGCATCCCCTACCGCTATGCCTTCGACGACGAGCTCGGCGTCGTGTCCCACGGCTTCTTGGGCGACGCCGCGGCGGCCGAAGCCGCGGCGGAGGCCGTGCGCCGCCAGGCCGGCTGACCGACACGCCCGGCGCCGCCACCGAGTCCACGGTGGCGGCGCACCGATCTGGGGACGGGACGTGCCGCACCATGGCAACGCGTCGACAGTGGTCGACCCGCGCCCACGCTCGGCACACGCGACGAGTGGCCGACCTGTCGGCCGGCCACTCGTCCTGTTCCGCCGTCGGAGGGGGGATCCGACGGTTGAGCTGCCGGGAGGAGGGGGGCTTCCCCCGGCAGGATGTGCAGGCCCGAGGGCCTGTGGTGAAGGTGTCGCCTAGAGGGCCTCCGTCCCCCGTTCGCCCGTCCGGACCC
The DNA here is from genome assembly GCA_964621235.1 of uncultured Acidimicrobiaceae bacterium. GTDB lineage: Bacteria > Actinomycetota > Acidimicrobiia > Acidimicrobiales > RAAP-2 > Bog-756. The sequence continues at coordinate 157 of CAZULR010000437.1, read as the reverse complement.
GGATGATCTCCTCGACAGGAAGGATCCACACCTTCCCGTCACCGATCTTGCCGGTCCCGGCGACATCGACGATGGCGTTGGCCACCTCGTCCACCTGGGCATCGTCGACGACGACCTCGAGCCGGATCTTCGGCACGAACTCGACCTCGTACTCCGC
>CAZULR010000436.1:0-2537 GCA_964621235.1 uncultured Acidimicrobiaceae bacterium | reverse complement strand
TGGGGTGCAACGTCTTTTCGTCACGGCACCGGATTCCTTCGGGGTCCAGGAATCCCTCGACGGACGCTTGGGAGCTCGGCGGATCATGCGCACACCCTGCACGTGCGACCTTGCCGAAACCCTTGCCCGTCACCTTGCCAGCGGCACCAAGGCACCTTCGCGGAGCGGACCCTCGATCCCGGGATCCCGTGCCACCACTGGATTTACGGTGACCACGACCGGCCCAGCCGCTGGTCCGGGTCCGATCGAGTCCATGCGGGACGAGGCCGTCCACCGGTTGTCTGATGAGCGGCGACCGCCGCCATGTTTCTCACCACCCGGGCATCGGTCACGGGCGCCGCCGTCGAATCCCGTGGGTGGCGGTCGCCTCACGTAGCGGCAGAAAGATGAGTTGGCCGTACTCGTCTCGAACTGCCGGGTCGGCCGCCCCGGACCGCCGTTCAGCTCGTCCCGAACACCTCGGCGTCGGCCTCTTCCGGCGTGCTGCCGGCGACGATCTTGGCGCTCATCTTCACCGCCTTGACCGCGCTCGTCGCCCCGGTCTGGAGGATGACGGCGATGATCAGGAGGAGGATCGCCAGATACCGGAACTTGTGGGAGCCGATCATGATCAGCGCGACCCGACCGAGTGCGTAGGGAGGCGAGCAGATGATCGCCCCGATGGCCCCACCCACCGCCGCGGCACTCAATTTGTCCCGACGGGACTGCTGTGGGGTGAGGCCGAGGAACCGGGACGGGAGGGCCACGTAGCTGTACATAAGCACCGCAGCCATGATGCCGAGACTGAAGGCGAACCAGAACTGGCCCCAACGGTCCACCACGATGGCGGAGAAGCCGGTCAGGACCCCGATGCCGATCCCCCAGGTCAGGATGGCCCGTTGGTGTCTCCTCGCCATGGCGAACGCCGGCCGGATCTCCGGTGTCCCCTTGCCGGCGATGGCAAAGGCGAAGACTGCGTTCAGGTAGAAGCTCGCCGCGGTGAGCAGGGCGATCACGGCGATGACCGCCGCCGCCACCAGAGGGCTCTTGAAGACGTGAAACCCCTTGCCGTGCAGGACGTGGGCCTTGATGTCGACCATCACGATCCAGATCCACATGGCCGGAAGGATCTGGACCAGGGTCAGCCGCCAGTTGATGAAAAGGGTCTTGACCCCTTGAAACAGCATCGCCAGTCCGCCGACCAGCAGGGCCAGGGGTGCCAACCACCGGCTGCGAGTGCTCAGGGCCAGTACGGCGGCCTCGACGGTTTCGTCGTCGCCGTGACGGACCGCCTCCACCAGGCGCCCGAAGAGGACGCCCACCCGCTCGCGGCGGGATCCGCCGGCCTTGGTCAACGCGTCGGTCGAGCCCAGGCCGACTCCCTCCTGTCCGGTCGTCGCCGCCGCACCGTCCCCGTCAGGATCGGTCATGGCCGCCGGCACCGGGACCGGATCAGCAGCCATGCCGACGCCGGTTCAGCAGGAGGAGGGCACCCCGCCCACCAGAGGTGCCGCGGCACGAACCGAAGTACGAGTGGCTGCCCATGGGGACAGGCTACCCAACCCCCTGGACGCCAGGACACCGCCGGGCGCCACGGCGGCCTCCGTGGAACGACCACCGCCGCCGGGCTGGCACACTGTCTGTCATGGCTGCCCAGTACATCTTCACCATGCGTGACCTGCGACGCTTCTATCCGCCCGACCGCGAGGTCCTGAAGGGGATCAACCTGTCCTTCTACCCGGGGGCAAAGATCGGGGTCATCGGAGGCAACGGCTCAGGCAAGTCCTCGCTCCTCAAGATCATGGCCGGCCAGGACGACGACTTCACCGGCGAGGCCCGCCTCACCCCCGGGTTCACGGTCGGCTTCCTGTCCCAGGAGCCCGAGCTCGACCCCACCAAGGACGTCCTCGGCAACATCTCGGACGGCGCCGGCGAGGCCAAGCAGATGGTCGACCGCTACAACGAGGTCTGTGCCGCGTTCGGCGACGCCGACGCCGACTTCGACAAGCTCCTGGCCGAGCAGGCCGAGCTCCAGGACAAGATCGACGCCGCCGGCGCCTGGGACCTCGAGCGCACGTTCGAGATCGCCATGGACGCGCTCCGCTGCCCACCGGGGGACGCCGACGTCGCCACACTGTCCGGTGGCGAGCGGCGCCGGGTGGCCCTCTGCCGCCTCCTCCTCTCCAAGCCCGACCTCCTGCTCCTCGACGAGCCGACCAACCACCTCGACGCCGAGTCGGTGGCCTGGCTCGAGCGCACCCTGCAGGACTACCCGGGCACCGTCGTGGCCGTCACCCACGACCGCTACTTCCTCGACAACGTGGCCGGCTGGATCCTCGAGCTCGATCGTGGCGCCGGCATCCCGTGGGAGGGGAACTACTCCTCCTGGCTGGAACAGAAGCAGGACCGACTGGCCCGCGAGCAGCGCGCCGACACGTCCCGCCAGGATGCGCTGCAGCGAGAGCTCGAGTGGATCCGCATGTCCCCGCGTGCCCGACAGTCGAAGGGCAAGGCCCGCATCAACGCCTACAACGACCTGGTGGCCGAGGCCGAGGCCG
>CAZULR010000435.1:0-2541 GCA_964621235.1 uncultured Acidimicrobiaceae bacterium | reverse complement strand
TCCAGGCCATGCAGGACACCCGCACGGCGTTCCGCATCTACCTGGTCGAGAACGGCATCAACATCGTCCTCGGCGTGGCCCTGGTCGGCTCGCTCGGCGTCCGGGGCCTCGCCCTGTCGGTGTCGATCGCCTACACGGTGGCCGCCGTCATCGCCCTGTCCGTGGTGTCCCGCAAGGACGCCGGCCTGGGTGGGCACGAGCTGACCACACCGGTCACCCGGGTGCTGATCTCCACGGTGGTGATGGCCGTCGCCACCGTGCTGGCCGTGAACGTGTCCGGGGCCACGTCGGGAGTCGCCCTCCTGGCCCGCGTGACCCTGGCCGTGGTCGTCGGGGCACTCGCCTTCGTCGGGACGACGGTGGTCCTCGCCGCGCGTGACGCCCGCCGCAGCGCGGCCGCGCGCGCGGCAGCCCGGGCCGAGCGTCCGATCCCTCCGGGACCCCCGACGGTGCCCGGCACGACCGTCGCGGCAGTCGACGCCGAGGACCCCCGCCGACGGGTCGCGCAGACCTCCATCCGCCTGGTCGATCCTCCAAACGACGCGCCCACCGGCGACGCTCCTGACCGCGGGGAGCGCCCCGATGGCCCGACGGGTCGGGTGTCGGCCATCCCGTTCCGTGGCAGACTCGACGACGGGTCCGACGACGCTCCGGTGCGCCACCTGCGCCCGGTGCCCGGCGGGCGGGGGGAGGCGCCCACGGGCGCTCCGGGGGGCGACCGGGCCATCGACGGTGATCCGATGGAGGAAGCGGAGGGCATCCCGCCCCCGGACGACGAGGAGGATCCCCATGGCCCGAATCCGGGTGGTAACCGATAGCGCGTGCGACCTGTCGGCCGACGTGGCGGCCGAGCACGACGTGACCATCGTGCCGCTGACCATCCGCTTCGGTGCCGAGGAGTTCGTCGACGGCCGGGACCTCTCCACCGAGGAGTTCTGGTCGCGCTGCAAGGCCAGCGAGGTCCTGCCGGAGACGGCCGCCCCGTCACCCGGCGCCTTCCAGGAGGCGTTCCTGGCCGCGGCCGACGACGGCTGCGACGGGGTGTTCTGCATCGACCTGTCGGGTGCGCTGTCCGCCACCTACCAGGCGGCGGTCGCGGCGGCCAAGACGGTGGCCGACCGGATCGACGTCCGGGTCGTCGACAGCCGGTCGGTGACGATGGGCCTCGGCCTGATGGTGCTCGACGCCGCCGAGCGGGCCGCCGCCGGTGCCGACCTCGACAGCCTCGAGGCCCGGGCCGGCGAGCTCGTCTCGCACTCGTCCGTCTTCGGGGCCGTCGACAACCTCGAGCACCTCACCAAGGGCGGGCGGATCGGCGGAGCCCGGGCCCTGCTCGGCTCGATGCTCTCCATCAAGCCGGTCGTGGCGCTCGTCGACGGTGTCGTGGAGGAGGAGTCGAAGCAGCGCACCCGGGCGCGCTCGCTCCAGTACCTGGCGGACAAGATGCGCGACTCACCGCCGCTCAGCCGGGTGGCCATCGCCCACGGCGCGGCCACCGACATCGACACCTTCCTCGCCCTCATCGAAGACGTCCCGAGCGACCATCCCCTCGTGGTCGGTCAGCTCGGCCCGGTCATCGGTACCCACACCGGACCGGGCACCGTCGGCCTCTGCATGATCACGCGCTCCTGACGCCACGACCACGACCCCCGGTCCGAGGGACCGGGCACGTCACCGGGGTATCCTCGGGCCATGGATCCGAAGCCTGAATCGCATGCGTCGTCGCTGCCGGGGTTGTCCGCGCTCGACGACCTACCCGTCAAGGGCGCCGACGCCGTCGACGCCGTCGTCGACTTCATCCAGGTCAAGGCCGTCCGGCCGCTGACCCTGGCCACCCGCGGCATCGTCTTCGGCATCATCGTGTTCACGGCCAGTGTGGTCACCATCACGTTGCTCGCCATCACCCTGATCCGGCTGCTGACCGTCTACATCCCCGGGAACCGAGTGTGGGTGTCGGACCTGATCGTGGGCGCCCTGTTCGTCGCCGCGGGCATCGCGGCCTGGTCGCAGCGGATCGACCGGTCCGTCACGCCCGGGGCCGACGCGGCATGACCGAGCCCCGCCAGATCGTCATCATCGGTTCCGGGCCGGCCGGCCTGACCGCGGCCATCTACGCGGCCCGGGCGCAGCTGCATCCCCTGGTCATCGAAGGGGAGCCCTCCTCCTCCAGTGATCAGCCGGGCGGGCAGCTCATGCTGACGACCGAGGTGGAGAACTTCCCGGGCTTCGTGCAGGGGATCATGGGACCCGAGCTCATGGGCGCCTTCCGGGAGCAGGCCGCCCGATTCGGCTCCGAGTACGTGACCGCGAAGGTGTCCCGCGTCGACCTGTCGGCGCGGCCCTTCGGCCTGTGGGTCGGTGACCCCGATGCCGTCGAGCCCACCTACACGGCACAGGCCCTGATCGTCGCCACGGGCGCCAAGTCCCTGATGCTCGGGCTGGCCAACGAGGAGCGCCTGCTCGGGTACGGGGTCTCCACGTGCGCGACCTGCGACGGCTTCTTCTTCCGCGGCCACGACATCGCCGTCGTGGGCGGAGGCG
>CAZULR010000434.1:0-2545 GCA_964621235.1 uncultured Acidimicrobiaceae bacterium | reverse complement strand
CGCTTGACTGGCAGTCAAGAGGTCAGGGGTTCGAATCCCCTTACCTCCACTCGAAGATCGCAGGTCAGGCGCTGGCGGGCGCCTGGGGACCGAGGCTCGAGAAACCCATCCCCGCGCTATCCCCGCGCGAATCAGGGGTCGCCTCATGGGTCGCCTCGGCACGGCTCACGGGCGGACGGGTCTGCGTGATGACCGGTGGATCCCCTGCCTTCGCGTTGCGGGCCGCTGTCCGCACCACGTCCATGGCGTCGGCCGCCGATCGGAGATCGCCCGGGTAGAGGTGCGCGTAGGTGCGGAGGTAGATGGCCGGATCGTGGCCGAGGGCGGCGGCCGCCGTCGACACCGGTACCCCCTGCTGAGCCATGAGGCTGGCCGCCGTGTGTCGGAGAACGTAGGGAGTGGCCCCGGACGGGAGTCCGGCCTGCTCGGCGGCCGGTTGCCAGACGCGGTGGCGCCAGTTGGAGAGTCGGACCATCGAGCCGTTCGGTGCGGAGAAGATCGGGGCGTCCGGGCGATCAGCGACGTGCTCGTCGATGTGTACCCTCAACTCCTGGAGGACGGACTCCGGGACCTGCACCAGTCGGGAGCGATGGGTCTTGGTGTCCCCTTCGATGAGCCGGCCCCGGTGCTCGGTGACCGCACCCTCGATCGTCAACCTGCCGAGGTCGTCGAGGTGGCGCCGACGCAGGGCGATGGCCTCACCCGGGCGCAGCCCGCAGTAGGCGAGCACCAGGACGAACGGCCGCCACCACGTCCCGACGGCATCGGCCAGGAGTTCGACCTGTTCTGCGGTGAGGGCCTGACGTGTCCTGCTGGTGCCCTTGGCGATCCGGATCCCGGTCATGGGGTTGGCCACGATGACGCCCGAGTCGACCGCTGAGGACAGGACCATTCCGGCCGCCGTCTTGGCGATGTGGATGGTCGAGCCCGAGTAGCCGGCCGTGCGCAGCTGGCCCAGCCACTCCTGCAGGTGGATCTTGCGCAGGTCCTTGATCGGGACATCCTTGAGATAGGGCAGGACCTGGATCCGGAGGGACGACTCGTATCCGGCGATTGTGCTCGGGGCCCGGTCGCTGGTCTCGATGGTCGGCCACCAGCGGTCGTGCCACTGCCCGAACGTGATCTTCCTCGCCGAGGGATCGAGGTACTCGCCGGTCTCCATCTCCCGGATGGTCCTCCGTTCGAACCGCTCCGCATCACCCTTCAGCCGGAAGGTCCGCTCCCTCGGGACCGGATCCCGGAATCGGACCACCCAGGTGACGGTGCCGGACTGGGCCGTTCTCTTGTGCACGCTCATCGATCAGTTCCTTGCCACTGCGGGGGTGACTTTGTGGGCAGCACACGCGTGCTGCGATCGAGTGCCGCTGGCGCACCGCCTGCGGCGGATTGCCGTCTGTTGAGTGACCGGGTCACGAGGAGTAGCGGTCCTCGTTCGCCAGGTGGATCTCCTCGAGGCGTTGCTGCCACCGGTCGTCGGCGAATTTGGCCTCTCCTCGACTGGTCCAGCCGATGCCGACGACGTCCCACTCGGATGTGGACGCGTCAGGAGAGGGAGCTTGCTCGGGAGGTGCGACACCTCGAAGTCGTCGGGCTTCACGCCACTGGGCCCGTTCGGCCCGCAGATTGGCGAAGGTGGACGAGTACCGCTGTGATTTTGTCAGAAACTGACCGCCGTAGCCGAGGGCGTGGGCGTAGCGCTGGAGGCGGAGGTGGCCGAACTCGGGGTCGTCACCCAACTCCCAGGCCGTTTCGACCATGCGACGCAGGTGCGGGGTGAGCGGCCGGCTGTCCAGATCTTCGGCCGACTGGATGGGTCGGTCGAGCTCTCCTGATGCGTCGGCTGACTTGGTGGCGTACTTGGCCACGTAGGAGGCCACCTTGGCCGCCCGCCCGTCGTCGCGATCGAGGACCTGGACGTCGACTTCGGTGCCCCAGGACGCGTCGCCCGAGGGGTAGCTGACCCGGACCGCCCGGGCCACCCGGAGACAAGCCACGCTGAGCTCGTCAGCGCTGACCGGCGGGAGCGAACCATCGGCACCGTCGCCTCGGATGGCAGCGTGGAGATGGACCACACCCCGGCGCTGATATTCGGCCACCCGGCAGAACGACAGCCGCACCACTTTGGCCGTCTCGACCTGGGTGAGGCCCAGGACAGCAGCGAGCTGTCGGTGGAGGTAGATCGTGGTCCGACGCCAGAGCTCGGGTGTGTGGGCGTTGTGGAGGACCGCGCCCCGATAGTCGTAGCAGTCGGTACAGATCGGGGTGCCGACCACGTCGTCGCCGTCGCCGTGTCGCTCCGAACAGGTCGCCAACCTCCCGTGGGGGCACCGATGCCCAGGGGATCCGGGTCGACACGTTCTTCCCTGGCGCACCGAATGGATGGCCCCGAAGCTCGGGGCGGTCAGTGTGAGGAAGACGGCGGGATGGTGAGCAACCGAGTCATTGACGCCCTTGCCGCCGATGAGCCCGGCTCGGACCAGGTGACGGGCATCGGCCCGGTAGGTGTGGGCACAGGCCGGACAGCGGGTCTCGCGCCTCGAGCCAC
>CAZULR010000433.1:0-2549 GCA_964621235.1 uncultured Acidimicrobiaceae bacterium | reverse complement strand
CGCGGAGGATGGACGCGGCGAGCTGGGGATCGTGCACCGTGATCTCGTCGGTCCCGGTGAACAGCCCGATCTCGCCGGAGGCGAGGTCACGGATGTGGGCGATGATCGGCCCGTCGACCGAGGCGAGCGGACCCGTGTCCCCGGCGGCACTCTCTGCGGCCCCGACGTCGGCGGGTGCCTGGGTGTCGGCGATGCCGACGAGTGCGGGGAGCCCGGGGATGGCGGAGGCAGCTCCCGCGAGGGCGACTGCGGCAGTGCCCCGCTTCAGGAATATCCGCCGGCTGAACTCGCTCATGGTGACCTCCTGGGCAGGATCGGGCTACGTGGCGATGGGGTGCCGTTCACGTGGCCGCACAATTGGTTCGGGGCCGTCGTGCTCGTGGATGACCTGTTGTTCGGCGGCCCGGCCTGAGCCCGGCGGCCGGGGCGGAGGGTGTCCCGGCCGGGACGACCGTCCCGGCCTCCGAGCGGGAGTACGACAATGGCCCGGGCGCCCGGACGGGCAGAGGTGTAGGTTTCCGAACAGCCCCAGGTCGAGTGTGGGGTGGTGAGCACCGCCCGGCCCCCGCGGAACTCCAGGCTGAAGGTTGGTGCACCGCGTGGCGATCGGTCGAGAGAATTCGGGCATCCCGATGCCCTCGGTGCGGTTCGTGCCGACGGTCATGCCGCCGGCTCCCCCGGCGACGCATGCCGCCTCCGGAGAGGTCCCCTTCGTCAAGTGGAGCGACCTCGACCTCGTGGCCAGTCTGTTCGACGGGAGCGGTGACGCCTACGCCGAGATCTATCGCCGCCATTCCGCATCGGTGGCGGCCGCGGCCAGGATGATCCTCATCAGGGACCACCGGTGTGAGGACGTTGTCGCCGAAGTGTTCGTGTCGCTCTGGTTCTTCCCCGAGAAGTTCGATCCGGCCCGCGGCACGCTGCTCGCCTTCCTGCGCCTCAAGGCGCGGGGGCGGAGCATCGACATCGTGCGCGCCGAGACGGCCAGGACCCGGAGGGAGACGTCGGGGCGACCGCAGTCCCCGGACGTCGACGCCGATGACGCGCTCATGGGTGCGGAGTCCACGCTCGCCGTGCGTGAGGCCCTGCTCCAGCTCCCCGCAGCCGAACGGGAGCCGATCGTCCTGGCCTTCTTCTCCGGCCTCACCTACGGAGCCGTCGCGGTCCGACTGGGACTCCCCGAGGGTACGGTCAAGAGCCGCATCCGCGCCGGTCTGAGTCGCCTCCGACAGAGCGGTTCGTTGCTCTCGTTGGGCGACAGCGGCGACGTCGACAGGTCTGGACGGGCGGTCAAATGACACTCGAATGGGAACGAGAGGTCCACTCACCGGACCGCCTCGCCGCGGTGGAGCGATCCGGCCTCGTCGGGATCGGCCCGGAGGATCCCTTCGATCGGTTGATCGAGCTGGCGGTCGAGCTGATCGGCGTGTCCAGCGGCGTCATCGCCCTCGTGGACTCCGAGTACACCACCGCCATCAGCGCGGTCGGATTCCCCGAAGGGCTGGCTCTGCTGGCACCGATCGATCAGTCGTTCTGCCGCTTCGTCATCGGTTCGGGTCGACCGTTCATCGTGGCCGACGCCAACTCCGACCCGCGGACCACCGGCGACGCGGCGATCAAGGCGTTCTCGGCCGTGTCCTGGGCGGGGTATCCCCTGCTCGACGGCGACGGTGTCGTCCTCGGCACGTTCTGCCTCATGGACGCCAGCCCGCACGAGTGGACCGCGACCGACCTGCACGTGATCGCCACGCTGGCCATGGCGGCATCTACGGAGGTCGCGCTCCGGCGGGCCCGGGCCGAGCTTCGCTCGCTGCGCGGTGGGGTCGACCGTCCGCCGTGGGAGCCGGACGCGGGCGGATGATCCTCCGTCGTCCCGTCGTCCGCTCCGTCCGACGTCCCGGGTCGGAACAATCGACCACCGAGCGGCTCGGGGCCGGCCGGGTGGACGGGCAGCGCAGCTAGGCGCCGACCTCGGACATGGCCACGTCGCCGACCTCGGCCAGGCCCTCCTCGGCGTCCTCCAGGAACGAGTGGTGCACCTCGGACTGGCCGGACCCCCGCATCCACGAGAAGACGGCTCCGATGAAGCACAGCACGGCGGCCAGGCTGAAGGCCAGGCGCAGGCCCTTGCCGAACGGCCCGGCGATGAGGTTCGGGAAGAAGCTCCGGCCGGTCAGATAAGCCCCGTGGACCCCGGGGTGGCTCAGCAGGTGGGCACCGAGCAGCTGGTGGATCGGATTGATCCCCAAGAAGGCGGCGAAGAGGCTGCCGATCGGGGACAGGTGGGAGATCGACTGGGCCGCCGGGGCGGGCACCCCCTGGGCGGTCAGGCCGCCGTAGAGCGCATGCGGGAGGGCGGTGGCCAGCCCGAGTGTGATGACGGTGAAGAAGAAGCCGATGGACAGGACGCTGGCCGAGTTCTGGAAGGTGTTCAACATGCCACCGCCGGCGCCGCGCTGATTGGCGGGGAGGCTGTTCATGACGGCACTGGTGTTCGGGGCGGCGAAGAGGCCGAGGGAGAGTCCGACCAGCAGGAGCAGGAGCGCGAA
>CAZULR010000432.1:0-2575 GCA_964621235.1 uncultured Acidimicrobiaceae bacterium | reverse complement strand
CCCTCTACGTCCAGGCCGGCATCCTCGAGCGGCCCGACGGCGACACCGACCTGTCCCGGCACATCTTCGCCGACCAGCACCTCACCGAGGAGCAGCGCCAGGCCCTCATGCGCATCTACCTGTCGTTCCGGCACGAGAACGAGGACGCGGCCGACCTGGCCCCCCGCTCGGAAGCCGCTCCGGCCGACGTGGCCCCGGACGGCCCTGAGCCGGTCGACACCGCAGCGGCCGCCGGCTGACGCGCGCCTCCCGGTAGGATCGTCCGGGCATGAGGCGACTCGCCGTCCTTTCCCTCCACACCTCGCCCCTGGCCCAACCGGGCACGGGGGACGGTGGCGGCATGAACGTCTACGTCCGCGAGCTCTCCTCCGCCCTGGCCAGGGCGGGCGTGATCTGCGACGTGTACACGCGGGCCTGGTCGGACGACCTGGCCCCGACCCTCGACATCGAGCCCGGGTTCCGTGTCCACCACGTGGCGGCCGGCCCGCCGGCCCCACTCGCCAAGGAGGCCCTCCTCGGTGTGGTCGACGAGTTCACGGACGGGGTGCTCAAGTCGATGACCGCCGCCGGGACGCTCGCCGGCGACGACGGCCTGCCTTTCGACGCGGTGCACGCCAACTACTGGCTCAGCGGGATCGCCGGCCACGCCATCAAACACCAGCTCAACCTGCCGCTGGTGTCGACGTTCCACACACTCGACCGGGTCAAGGCCGAGGCCAGTCCCGAGGAGGTGGAGGCCCACTCCTCCCACCTCCGGGCCGAGGCCGAGGCCGCCATCATCCGCTGCTCGGACACGGTCCTGGCGTCCTGCTCGGTCGAGGCGGCCCAGATCTCCGACCTCTACGGTGCGGACCCGTCACGCATCCGGATCGTCGCGCCCGGGGTCGACCACGCCTTCTTCGGTCCGGGTGACCGTGCCCAGGCCCGGCGGGCCCTCGAGCTCCCGGCCGACGGTCCGCTCCTCCTGTTCGTGGGCCGGATCCAGCCACTGAAGGGCGTGGCCGTCGCCGTCGCCACCCTGGCCTCGGTGGTCCGGGACGAGCCCGACGCCCGGTTGGTCGTCGTGGGGGGGCCGAGCGGTCCGCACGGCGACGAGGAGGTGGAGCGCATCACCGGACTGGTCGACTCGCTCGGCCTGGCCGACAAGGTCCTCTTCGTCCCACCCCGCCCGCACGAGCTGCTGTCGACCTACTACCGGGCCGCCGACGTGTGCCTGGTACCCAGCCGGTCGGAGTCGTTCGGACTGGTGGCCCTGGAGTCCGCCGCCTGCGGCACCCCGGTGGTGGCGTCCGACGTGGGTGGGCTGCGTAGCCTCGTCGACCACGGGCGTACCGGCTACCTCGTGGAGGAGGCCGACCCCGAGGCCTATGCCGCATGGGTCCGTCAGATCCTGGCCGAGCCGCTGCTGGCCGAGCGGCTCAGCACGGGCTCGGTGATGCGGGCCCGGCGCTACACGTGGAACCGCGCCGCCCACCTGCTCGTGGACATCTACTCGGATCTGACCGCCGGTCGTCTCGTCGAGTGCACATGACCGACGACTGGGCGGGCATCCTCGGGCCCGCCGAACGCGATGCGGTCTGCGCCCGCATCGACGCCTGGAGTGCCCGGGAGCTGGCCAGCGGCGGGGCCCTGGTCGCCGTGGACCGCCAGGTGGGGGGAGATCCGATCACCGGCGCCCCGCGCTGGTACCTGCGGTTGACGGGGGAGGAGAAGGAGTTCGTCACCGTGTGGCTGACACTCCGGCAGCGGACGCTCCGCCACGAGTGCCAGTTCATGCCGGCTCCCGAGACCAACGTCGAGGCGACGTGGCGGTACCTGCTGACCCGCAACGCCGACCTCCTGGGCATGGCGTTCGCCCTGGGCGACGAGGACGCCGTCTACCTGGTCGGCCGGGTGCCCGTCTCCCGGGTCGACGACTACGAGCTCGACCGCATCGTCGGCGCGTCGCTGGCCTACACCGACGAGTGCTTCCCGACGGCCATGGCCCTGGGCTACGAGGGCCGCTACCGCCGCAGGCCGCCGTCGCAGCGCTGACGGCCCCCGAGGTCCTGCGGGGCCGCTGGTAGCGTTCGGCCATGGCACCCACACTCCTCCTGGTCGGCGGCGGAAAGATGGGCTCCGCCCTGCTCAGCGGCCTGCTGGCCGCCGGATGGGCCCCCATCGGCGACCTCGCCGTGAGCGAGACCGACCCGGCCCAGCGGGCCCGGCTGGCCGAGGCCCATCCCGGCCTGACGGTCGTCGACGGGCCGATCGAGGCGGCAGACATCCTCCTGGCCGTGAAGCCGGACGTGGCCGAGGCCGTGCTCCGCACGCTGGGCGCGACGGGAACGCGCCGGGTGCTGTCGATCGTGGCGGGCATCTCGTCCGACCGGCTCGAGGCGGCGCTTCCTCCCGGCTCGGTCGTGGTCCGGGCCATGCCCAACACCCCCTCCCTGGTCGGCGCCGGCGTGGCGGGACTGTCCGGCGGGATCGGAGCCACCCGGGCCGACCTGGACTGGGCCGAGGGGATCCTGGCCGCGGTGGGCACCGTGGTGCGGGTGCCCGAGCGCCAGCTCGACGCCGTGACCGGCATCTC
>CAZULR010000431.1:0-2576 GCA_964621235.1 uncultured Acidimicrobiaceae bacterium | reverse complement strand
GGCAGCGCATCCCGTTGCCGCTCATCTCGGCCTCCCGGCCGTCGGCGTTCTGCAGGACCATGGTCACGTCGGCCACACCCCCGCCGTCCTGGACGAGGATCACCCCGTCCGCGCCCACGCCGAAGCGCCGGTCGCACAGGGCCCGGACCAGGTCGGCGGGCAGGGGGCCTCTGCCGCCCGGGTCCACCTGGACGAGGAAGTCGTTGCCGGCACCGTGGTGCTTGGTGAACCGGAGCAGGGAGGAGGGAGGGGCGTCGGTCATGGTCTTCCCCCACAGTCTCTCATTCGTCACCACCGCCCGCGACCCGGGCCCACTCGCCACGGTCACCTCCCGCCCGGCCGGCGTCCCGGCGGACGGCGTCCACCACAGCCGACACCGGGTCGACTCCGGGAGCGACCCAGTCGATGCGCGGGTCCCGCCGGAACCACGCCCGCTGACGCTTGGCGAACGCCCGGGTCCGACGGACCGCCTCGTCCACGGCCTCGGCCAGCGGCACCCCCTCTTCCAGGTGGCCGAGCAGCTCCCGGTAGCCCAGGGCCTGGCGGGCCGTGCGCGACAGTCCGGCGGGGCGGGCGGCGAGCGTCCGGACCTCCTGGAGCAGCCCGTCGTCGAGCAGCCTGGCGAACCGCTCGGCGATCCTGCGGTCCGACTCCTCCGCTCCCTGTTGGACGCCCAGGAGGTCGGCGCGCGCCGGCGGGTACCGCTCCAGGCCGGGTCCGAACGACGAGAAGGGGCGACCGGACCCGAGCGTGACCTCGAGGGCGCGCACGAGGCGCCGTTCGTTGCCCGGCTCGATACGGGCCGCCGCCGGAGGGTCGACCGTCGCCAGTCGGGCGTGGAGCCCTGCGCATCCTTCCGCCCGGGTCGTGCTCCCCGCCGGCCCGAGCGCGTCCAGTTCCGCGGTCAGGCCCTGGGCCACCTCCGGGAAGCGTCCCGGGAACGTGAGGTCGTCGGTCACGGCCCGCAGGTAGAGCCCCGTCCCGCCCACCAGCAGTGCGACTGCGCCCCTCGCCGCGATCCCCTCCAGCGCGCTCCGGGCGTCCGCCTGGAACCGGGTCACCGTGTACTCCTCCTCAGGGTCCACGAGGTCGAGGAGGTGATAGGCGAACTCGGCACGGACGGCGGCCGGGGGCTTGGCCGTTCCGATGTCCATTCCCCGGTAGACCGCCATGGAGTCGACGGACACCAGCTCGACGGGAATCCCTCCGGCCCGGGCGATGCGGGCGGCGGCCAGGGCGATCTCCGACTTGCCCGAGGCCGTGGGCCCGACGAGCGCGACGGCCACCGATCAGCCGGCGGTGACGGGGATGCGCACCCGGTACGAGGGGCGGGCGGTCACCTCGACGAGTTCGCCGGTGAGGTGGTGCCGGGCGGCGCCGGTCACCGTCACCCGGGCATAGGAGCCGCTCATCGGCGGTCGATCCGGAGGGGCGGCGAAGTGCACGAGCTTGTTCTGGCCGGTGCGACCTGTCGTGATCGACGTGTCCCGCTTGGACGGTCCCTCGATCACGACCTCCTCGACGCGGCCGATCCTCGCCTCGTGCTTGCGGAGCGCCGAGCGCTCCACGACGACACGCAGACGTTCCATGCGTTCGGCGGTCACCTCGGCGGCCAGGAAGCGGTCCTCCATCGCCGCGGCGCGGGTGCCCGGCCGGGGCGAGAACACGAAGGTGTAGGCACTGTCGAACTCGGCCTCCGCCGCCACCTCCAGGGTCCGCTCGAAGTCGGCCTCGGTCTCCCCCGGGAACCCGACGATCAGGTCCGTGGTCACCGCCAGGTCGTCGACGGCGGCGCGGACGGCCGCCAGGCGGTCCAGGTAGCGGTCGGCTGTGTAGCCCCGACGCATGGCGACCAGGACGGCGTCGCTCCCCGACTGCAGCGGCAGATGGAGGTGGTTGCAGACCTCCGGGGTCTCGGCCATCGCCGCGATCACCTCGGGACGGAGGTCCTTCGGGTGCGGGCTGGTGAACCGCACACGTCGGATCCCGTCGACGGCGCCCACGGCTCGCAGCAGGTCGCCGAAGAGCGGACGGCGGCGGGTGATGTCCCGGCCATAGGAGTTCACGTTCTGGCCCAGCAGGGTGACCTCGGTGACGCCACGGCGGGCCAGCTCCGCCACCTCCGCCACCAGGTCCACCATCGGGCGCGAGACCTCGGGACCGCGCACGGCGGGCACGATGCAGTAGGCACAGGAGTTGTCACAGCCCATCTGGATCGTCACCCATGCGGCGTAGGGCAGGTCGCGCACGGCGGCTAGTGCGGCGGTCTGTTGGTCCGCGGCCGTGGGCTCCCCGACGGGCACGGGATCGTCCAGGATCTCCACCAGAGGGCCGTCGGTCGACGCCCGCCGCAGCAGCGCCGGGGCCTCGGTCAGGTTGTGCGTCCCGAACACCACGTCGACGTGTCCGGCCCGCTCCCGGATCTTCTCCCGGTCCATCTGGGCGAGGCAGCCCCCCACGGCGATCTGCATGTCGGGACGGCTCTCTCGAAGCGTCTTCAGGTTGCCGAGATGGCCGTAGAACTTGTTGTCGGCGTTCTCCCGGATGCAGCACGTGTTGAACACCACGACATCGGC
>CAZULR010000430.1:0-2586 GCA_964621235.1 uncultured Acidimicrobiaceae bacterium | reverse complement strand
TCGGGCACGCGGCCGGCGGCCAGCACCGCGTCGGCCAGGCCGAACCAACCGGCGACGTCGAGTGCGTTGACCGGAGGATGGTCGATGACCACCTCGGCGATGCCGGGTCGGTCCTGGTGGGTGGTGATGGGCATGGTCGGCTCCGGGGGTCTGCGGGGCGGCGGCCCGCCCGGCCGGCCCGGAGGGCACGTTCGGGACGCGGCCACGCACTCGGCGTGCACGGGTGCTGGTTCGCCCGACACCGCGACCGGGCCCGTTGGTTTCCGATCTGATGCGGTGTCAGGTAATAGTGGTCTGGACAGTACCAGTCGGAACCAGGGAGGCAGCAGTGGCAGCGGACCGGAGCGAGCGAGGCGACGACCCCCTGGACTTCCACGGCAGGGTCGCCATCGTCACCGGGGGGGCACGCGGGATCGGCCGGGGGATCGCCGAGGCGTTCCTGTCGGCCGGGGCCGACGTCCTGGTGTGCGGGCGCTCCGAGGTGGCCGACACCGACCTCCCGGCCGCTACGGACGCCGTGGGCACGCATCGCCGGGCCGCCTTCGTGGCCGCCGATGTGCGCGATCCCGACCAGGCCGTCGCCGTCGTGCAGGCCGCGGTCGACAGCTTCGGACGGCTCGACGTGCTGGTGAACAACGCCGGGGGGTCGCCGAACGCGGACGCCGCTACGGCGTCGCCCCGCTTTTCCGCGTCCATCGTCAACCTCAACCTGCTCGCCCCGCTCTACTGTGCCCAGGCCGCCAACGCCGTCATGCAGGACCAGGAGGAGGGCGGCTCGATCGTCAACATCACCTCGGTCAGCGGACTGCGTCCCTCGCCGGGTACGGCCGCCTACGGCGCGGCCAAGGCCGGGCTGGTGAGCCTGACGCAGTCCCTGGCCGTCGAGTGGGCGCCCAAGGTGCGGGTCAACGCCCTGAGCGCCGGCCTGGTCGCCACCGCGTCCGCCGACGCCCACTACGGCGGCCCGGCCGGGATGGCGGCGGTGGCCGCCACGGTCCCGCTCGGACGGTTCGGCACGCCGGGCGACGTGGCGGGGATCTGCCTCTTCCTCGCCTCACCCCTGGCGGCCTACGTGAGCGGGGCGAACCTGGTCGCCCACGGCGGCGGCGAGTGGCCCGCGTTCCTGACGGCGGTGGAGGGCACCACCTGACCGTCAGCCCGGGCGCCCGACCCGGCCGCGTTGCTGGTCACGCGGCCAGGAGCGAGAGGCCCGAGGGGCGCTCCGTCGGGTGCCCGGGCGCTCAAGTTCGTGCGGAACCGGGACGATGAATGGGCACAGGACCGGATTTCGTGGACCGACCCCGACCGGGGACGGCAGAGCAGCGTCCAGGAGTGACGAGTCGCATGTTGACCTACCCGGAGCCGACGTTCACCCTCCAGGGGACCCCTTATCTGGAGTACCTGCCCGTCGTCGACGTGTCCACCGGTCGACTCCTCGGCATGGAGGCCCTCGTGCGGTGGCGGCACCCGACGCGTGGCCGTATCTCGCCGGACCTCCTGATTCCGGCCGCCGAGGCGAGCGGCGACATCGGCCCGCTGACCCGGTGGATCGTGGCCGCAGCCTGCGAGGAGGCCTGCAGCTGGTCCCGTAGCATTCAGCTCGGGGTCAACTGCACGGTCGAGCAGCTGCAGCGGGGCGAGGTCTCCGAGGCCGTGGGCGGCGCACTGCGCCAGACGGGCTTCCCGAGCGACCAGCTCAACATCGAGGTCACCGAGGACGCCGTCGTGGACCCGACGGCCGCCGCCGACCTGCAGGCCATCAGCGACATGGGCGTCCAGCTGTCCGTCGACGACGTCGGGACCAACTGGTCGTCGTTCGAGCCGTTCAAGCGCCACGCCATCAGCACGGTCAAGATCGACGGGTCGTTCGTAGCCGGCCTCGAGTCCAACCAGGGGATCAACCGGCTGGTGGTCGAGACGGTCATCCACATGGCGCACTCCCTCGGGATGTCCGCCATCGTCGAGCAGGTGGAGACGGCGGCCCAGGTCCGCATCGCCGCCGGGTTCGACGCCGACGCCGCCCAGGGCTTCTTCTTCGCCCATCCCATCTCACGGGACGACGTCCGCACCTTCGCCGCGGCATCCGAGATCCCAGTGTTCTCCCGGACCGAGGCCCAGACGCTCCTGATGGCCGACGGCACGACCGTCCCGGTGGACTCGCTGCGCACCGACCTCGAGCCGGAGCCCGACGCCACGGAGGCCCCGCCGACCCCGCGGTCGGTGCCGGACCTCGAACACGCGCACGTCGACTGAGCCACCGGCACCCCGGGCGGGGCGGCTGCGGGAAGTGGTAATTGTCACACTGACCTGAACGTGACGCGCCGGCCAGGGGCGCCTTGAGCGGCGTCCGTCGATGCCGCCGACGACCACCTGGGACGGGCGCCCGTGCCGTGGCTACGATGCCGTGTCCGCCGTCGCGCCGCTCCCGATCAGGCCGGAGTGGTCTGCCCCCCCTGATTGCCTGATATACCCATGCCCGTGAAACTCGCTGTCATCAAGGAGTCGCGCCCGGGGGAGGATCGCGTGGCGATCGTCCCCGAGGTGGCGGCAAAGCTGGCCAAGACCGGCGTCGACGTGGTCGTGCAG
>CAZULR010000429.1:0-2592 GCA_964621235.1 uncultured Acidimicrobiaceae bacterium | reverse complement strand
CCATGACTCCAACCTTTCCAAGGTTTGGAGCCTCCAGGAAACCCAGGCCGGTTCACCACGGACGAAATCCGTTCGCTCATCCGAGCGAACACCTCTTGCACAACGTCCTCGGCTCCTTCCAGCGAACCCACCAGCGAGTAGGCGAGCCGAACGGCTCTCGGATACTGCGATCGATAGAACTCGGCGAACTGGTCATCACCGACAACACGCTCTCGGTCACTGATGGACGCACCCTGAGAATCCCTCACCTGGAGCGGCACCCTGGCGAGGAATGCGTGCCCGACAATGAGGCGTCAGAAGCGATTCCGCTGGTTCTACTGATCACACTTGATAAGAGCGACGTACCTGGCTCTCGGTTGCAAAGTTCTCGGGATTTCTTCGTGGGCACGTAGACGCATTCCACCATGGCTCTCGGTTCCGGCAGGCGACGGCACGGTTATCCACACGGCCCGATGCTCCCGAGTTTGACACCGAGCCGGTGATCGGGGACACATTGACGGTTGCGGCTGGTTCTCGACGACGAGACGCCGCAAGCGTTCGTCCAGGGTGGTCATCGACCGCGCCCTGCGCCGTATGCAGCGCAATAGACGATTGTCTCAACCATCACCGAAGCGTAGGGTTCCTCTAGGCGGACCTAGGAGGAAACATGAGCAACGTCGAAGTGATGCGCGGCCTGTATGAGGCCTTCAGTCAAGGTGACATGGCAACAGTTCTTGGCGGAATGGACCCCAACATCGAGTGGCGCGAGGCGGAAGGCAATCCGTATCAGCCAAGCGGTGAGCCGTGGCGGGGTCCTGATGCGATCCTGAACAACCTGTTCGTGAAACTCGGCGCTGAGTGGGATGGCACCTTTGCGGTGCACCCCAAAGACTTCCACGACGCAGGGGACACTGTCGTAGTCGAAGCGCGTTATTCCGGGACCTACACGGCAACGGGCAAGGAGCTCGATGCGCAGGTCTGCCACGTGTGGAAGCTTCGTGACGGAAAAGTGACCAGTTTCCAGCAGTTCGTGGACACTGGACAGATGCAATCGGTCATGGGTGGATAGGCATCAGCGTGAGGACCTCGATCGATAACCGCCGCTGACCCGGTGTTATGGGATGCCTTTCCGTCAGCTGCGGGCTAAGCCAACCGGCACGTCCCTCCAGTGCGGGCCGTCTCGATGACACCGTCCCAGCTGAGTTGTCGATCCAGAACCGACGAATGTGTCTCACGCAGCCCACCTCCCGATCGGTGGATTGGCATAGAGGTGATCGAACCGTGCTCGCCATCGAGATCCCCGTCGAGTTCGTCGCGAGAGCTGGACGGAGCAATTGCTGGTCTGAATTCGCCATTAGAAAGTTGGGTCGATGCCGTATTGTGGCGAAATGGCCGATATCGACAACGTGATTGACATAGAGAACGCGGACCTCCTCCTCACGACCACCAAGCAAGTGAGGAAGCGGTTGGACCTGAACCGCCCCGTGCCGCGAGAGCTGCTCCTCGAGTGCATCGACGTCGCCAGCCACGCTCCGATGGGAGGCAATCAAGAGCGCAATCGCTGGATCATTGTCGATGACCCGGAGATCAAGGCTCAGATCACGCCGATTTATCAGGCCCACGGCAGCTCGTACTTGGCTGCGAGGAGCAAAGGGGCAGAGGGGCGACAGGAGCGCGTAATCGAATCGGCGACCTTCCTCGTCCAACACGTCGCTGACGTACCCTCCTGGGTGGTCGCCCTGCGCCTCGACCGTCTGCCAGTCGGCGCGGACAACTTTGAACTGTCGAGCTACTACGGATCAGTGGCGCCCGGCGTGTGGAGCTTCCAGCTGGCCGCCCGGGCCCGCGGCCTCGGCTCGGCCTGGACCACCTTCCACCTTGCCCGTGAGGAGCAGGTCGCCGAGATCCTCGGCATCCCGCCCACCGTCACCCAAATTGCCCTGCTTCCCGTCGCCTACTACACGGGCGACAAGTTCACCCCGGCACCTCGCAGACCTGCCGTCGAGATCACATACCTAAACCGGTGGAAGGCTCCAGTCACGAACGACTGACGTCGTTGGCCGATGCTGCCCACTGCGCTCGAGTCCGAAGATCCGGTTCCCCACGCGCACTGAAGTGCCGGGAGTGTGACACGCTCCCGGTGTTATGGGTCACTCCGCAGCCGGAAACCGGACCTGTTGTGCCGTCGGAAGCGGCAGTGGGTCTTGCCCCGACGAATAGACCTCAAGCTGATCCAACAGACCTTGTCGTGTGAACAGGATGAGTCCACCGACTTCGTCTCCGGCTTCGTCAACCACTGTTGGAAATGCACTTCCCGTGTCAAGCGGTTCCAGATGCGACGGTCCGGGCCTGACTCCCCCGGAATGCTCGAACCCGATGGAGCCGCAGCCGCAGCTGCAACTCGAGTACACGAGCACGTCATCGATCTGGGCAAGCAGTGAACTGTCGTCCGGGTACTCCCTGGGAACGAGAAGTTCGAGCAGCTCACGTTCTGTAGTGGAGAGTGGTCTGGTAGACGCCACCCACTCATTCTGCTTCACCTAGGGTGCATCGCACCTTCCCGGTGTTAGGTGGCAGGCTGGCGTCGTCAACTCCTGCCCGGACCTTGCCCCT
>CAZULR010000428.1:0-2593 GCA_964621235.1 uncultured Acidimicrobiaceae bacterium | reverse complement strand
GGTGAACCGGAGCGCCGACGCGGCGAACGCGTCGATCGACGGCGTGGCGAACTCGGCGCCTCCGTAGGCCCCGACCATGTGCCGGTTGAGGCTGTCGAGCAGCACCACGACGAGGTTGTCGGGACGGCCCGGCGCCCCGCCCCGGTCCGGTCCGTCCTCGGCCCGCACGTGGTCCATGGCTGCCTCCCGGTGTTCTGGCCGGTCACGCCCGACCGTCACGGGCGACAGTAGCGGCCGGACCCCGGTCCACGGCCGTCGGAGGGGCCTGGCGGGCCCGACGGAGCCGTCGGTGGCGGCGCCCTACCGGGGGGCGAGGCCGGCGACGACCTCGACCAGCCGGCCCAGCTCGTCGACGGTGTTGTAGTAGTGGGGCGACGCCCGCACCACGCCGTCCGGCCGCGCCCCGCCGAGGTCGAGCCTCGCCGCCGGCCGGTCGGACACCGAGACGTTGACCCCGACCGCCCGGGCGCCGTCGGCGACCTCGGTGGTGGCGCGCCCGTCCACCGTGAAGGTGACGATCCCGCAGCGGACCCGACCGCCGTCGTGGACGGTCACGCCGTCGAGGTCGGCCAGGGCCCCCCGCAGCTCCTCGGCGAGTGACCCGACGCGCTCGGCCACGGCGTCCATGCCGAGGGAGACGGCGTGGTCGAGCGCGGTGCCGAGACCGAGCCGCACGGCCACCGGGGACTCGAACACCACGAAGCGCTGGGCCCCCTCCTCCAGGCGGTAGTGGTCGTCGCCGTCCCAGGTGGCCGAGCGCCCGTCGATGCCGATGGGCCGGAGCCGGTCGACGAATCCCGACCGGACGTAGACGAGGCCGGTGCCCCGCGGCCCGCGCAGCCACTTGCGGCCGGTGGCCGTCAGCACGTCGCACCCGATCTCGCGCACGTCCACCGGCAACTGCCCCACGCTCTGGCACCCGTCGACGAAGGTCGCGACCCCGGCAGTGCGGCAGAGCCGGACGGCCTCGGCGACCGGATTGACGAGTCCGCGGTGCGTGCCCACGTGGGTCAGGCTGGCGAGCACCACGCCACCGCCGTCCAGGGCCGCGGCGAGCGCCTCGAGGTCGAGCGTGCCGTCCGCCGTGCTGGGGACGGCGTCGATGGTCGTGCCGGCCACGCTCGACGCCTGCACCAGCCCCAGGTAGTGGCTGTCGTAGGCGATCCGGTCGACGAGGATCCGGCCACCGGCGGGCAGGCCACCCCCGAGGAGGAGTCCCCACAGCGCCTTGGTCCAGGCCTCGGTGTCGGAGCCCGTGATCGCCACTTCGTCGGCCTCGCACCCGAGCAGCGTGGCCGCCGACGCCCGGACACCCCTCACCCGGTCCCGGACCACCGCCTCCGCTTCGTAGCCGCCCAGCTCCGACTCCAGCCGGAGGTACCCGATCACCGTGTCGAGCGTGGCCGCGGTCGACAGGGCCGCACCGGCGTTGTTGAGGTGGGTCACCGTGGCGCAGCCCGGCGTGGCGGCCCGCTCGGCGGCGACGTCGATGGGGGGAGACACGCCCGAAACGCTAGTGCGGGCGACCGGTGCCCCGACCGGGCGCCACGGCGGCCGCCGCGAGTGCCGCCGTGAGTGGCCGGCGTCGGTAGGGTCGGGGCATGGACGCCACCCCGCCGGACGCCGGGCCCGACGACGGGACGCTCGACGAGCGCACGGTCGACCCGGACCCGTTGGTGCAGTTCGGCCGTTGGTACGACGCCGCGGCCGCCGCAGTCGTAGCGCCCGAGGCGATGGCCGTGGCCACGGCCGATGCCGTCGGGCGTCCCTCGGTGCGCATGGTGCTGCTCAAGTCGTGGGGTGCCGACGGCTTCGTCTTCTACACGAACTACGACGGCCGCAAGAGCCACGACCTGGAGGCGAATCCGCAGGCCGCGCTGCTCTTCTACTGGGAGCCCCTGGGCCGCCAGGTGCGCGTGGAGGGAGCGGTGACCCGCACGACGGGGGCGGAGTCCGATGGGTACTACGCCACGCGGGACCAGCGCAGCCGGATCGGTGCCTACGCCTCCCACCAGAGCCGGCCGATCGCCGACCGGGCCGCACTGGACGCCGAGGTCGACCGGTGGACGGCGGAGTTCGGCGACCGCGACGTGCCCCGTCCGGACTGGTGGGGTGGGTGGCGGGTCGCGCCGCGCGCCTTCGAGTTCTGGCAGCAGGGCCGGCACCGGCTCCACGACCGCGTGCGCTACGAGCCGTCCGGGAACGGCTGGCAGGTCCGGCGGCTGCAGCCCTGACCGGGCCGTGCGACGGGCGGTAGGGTCGTGTCATGGCAGATGACACGACAGTCGTCGAGGAGCGCACGACGCAGCTGCTCGAGGAGATGGACCCGAAGACGGTGAGCGTCGAGGAGTTCCGGGGACGCCAGTTCGACCTCGGGCTCGCCTGGATCTCGTTCCCTGAGGGTTCCGGCGGTCTCGGGCTCCCCCCCGATCTCCAGCGCATCGTCGACCGGCGACTGGCCGATGCCGGTGCCACCCCGGCGGGAGCACGCGAGTTCTTCGGGCTCACCATGGCCGGCCCCACGGTGGTGACCCACGCCTCCGACGAGCTCCGCACGAGGATCCTGCGTCGCACCTTCACGGGCGAGGAGTCG
>CAZULR010000427.1:0-2605 GCA_964621235.1 uncultured Acidimicrobiaceae bacterium | reverse complement strand
CCGACGACGTCGTGCGCGACGCCATCCGGGGCATGCTGCCGAAGAACCGGCTGGGACGCCAGATGGCCACCAAGCTCAAGGTCTACCGCGGCGAGGAGCATCCCCACACCGCCCAGAACCCCGCCCCCCTCGAGATCCCCGGGGCGCGTCGCACGGCTTCCGCCCGCAGCGGCGCCTGAGCCGGACCACCAGACCACACGGAACGAAGGAACCACCTGTGACTGCCCCCATCTGCCAGACCACCGGACGCCGCAAGCAGGCCGTCGCACGGGTGCGCATCCGCCCCGGCCAGGGCGCCATCACCTGCAACGGGCACACGTTCGAGGAGTACTTCACCTCGGCGACCCACCGCATGATCGTGACCGAGCCGCTGCGACTCACCGACACCACCGAGTCGTGGGACATCGACGTCACCATCGACGGTGGCGGCGTCTCCGGCCAGGCCGGGGCCTTCCGCCTGGGCATCGCCCGGGCCCTGTGCGAGCTCGACCCCGAGCTGCGCGGCACGCTCAAGAAGGCTGGCTTCCTCACTCGTGACTCGCGGGAGAAGGAGTCCAAGAAGTACGGCCTGAAGAAGGCCCGCAAGGCTCCCCAGTACTCGAAGCGGTAGTCCGGTGGCCCGAACCTGGTTCGGCACCGACGGGGTACGGGGCAGTGCGAACACCGAGCTCACCCCTGAGCTCGTCCTCGCCCTCGGGCGCGCCGTCGCGCGCACCATCACCGCCACGGCCTTCCTGATCGGCCGGGACACCCGCCGGTCCGGCCCCATGCTGCAGGCCGCCCTCGGGGCGGGCCTGGCGAGCGAGGGGGCCGACGTCGTGGACGTGGGCGTCCTGCCCACCCCGGCACTCGCCTGGCTGGCGGTCAGGCGTGACCTTCCGGCCGTGGTCATCTCGGCCTCCCACAACCCGTTCGGTGACAACGGCATCAAGCTGTTCGGCGCCGGGGGCACGAAACTGACCGAGGAGCTCGAGCAGACCATCGAGGACGAGCTCCACCGGGTCCTCGACCCCGGGCTCAAGGGCCCACGCCCCCTCGAGGGCCACGGCGTCGGCACCATCCGCGCTGAGCCCGACCTCGGCGGGGCCTATGTCGAATACCTGGCCGGCACCCTCGACGGCCGCCGCCTCGACGGCCTGCGGGTCGTGGTCGACAGCGCCAACGGGAGCGCCTCGGAGCTGGCCGCCGAGGTGTTCGGGCAGCTGGGCGCCGAGGTGGTGGCCATCGGCGACGACCCCGACGGCACGAACATCAACGCCGGTTGCGGCTCGACGGACACCGGACTGCTGGCCCGGGCCGTGGTCGAGCACGGGGCCGCCTTGGGGCTCGCCCTCGACGGCGACGCCGACCGGCTCCTGGCCGTGGACGAGACCGGCACCCTGGTCGACGGTGACTCGCTGCTGGCCCTGTTCGCGCGGGACCTCGCCGGGCGCGGCCAGCTGGCCGGCAACACCGTGGTGGTGACGGTGATGACGAACCTGGGCTTCCGCCGGGCCATGGAGGCACTGGGCATCCTGGTCAAGGAGACCGACGTCGGCGACCGCCACGTGCTGGCCGCCATCGACAAGGAGGGCCTCTCCCTCGGAGGTGAGCAGTCGGGGCACATCATCTTCCGGCGCCTGTCCACCACCGGTGACGGCCTCCTGACCGGCCTGGTGCTGGCCGACCTGCTGGCCCGCACGGGCTCGACCCTGAGCGGGCTCCTCGACGGGTTCCTCGAGGCCGTGCCACAGACGCTGGTCAACGTCCGTGGCGTCGACACCGAGCTGTACCCCGACGTGCCCGCCATCGAGATGGCCGTCGCCCAGGAGCGCGAGGCGCTGGGCGCTACGGGCCGGGTCCTGGTGCGCCCGAGCGGCACGGAGCCGGTGGTGCGGGTCATGGTGGAGTCGACCGAGCCGGGGGCGGCCGAGGCCACCGCCCAGCGGCTCCACGCCCTGATCGAGCACGAGCTGCTCGAGGCGGCCCGGGCACGCGACGAGGCCCTGGCTGCCGCTGTGGCCGAGGAACTCGGCGAGGGCCTGGACTCGGCGGTCTGAGCCGTCGCCCATCGGTCACCGGTCGGGCGGGCGCGGGGATGCCAGGATCGGGACGTGACCCCCGAACCCGCGGAGGACCCCGCCGCCCATCGGCGCCACACCCGGGACGCCTACGACCGGCTGGCAGCGGTCTGGTCGGACACGACCGACGACGGACCGTTCAACGGCGGGCTCGAACGACCGGCCCTCCGGGCCCTGGTCCCCCGTCCGCTGGCCGGCCGGGTCATCGTCGACGCGGCGTGCGGATCAGGTGCACAGTGCGAGTGGCTGGCCGACCAGGGGGCCCGCGTGATCGGCTTCGACCTGAGCCCGAGGATGATCGACGAGGCCGCACGGCGCTGTGGCGGACGGGCCACCCTCCACGTGGCGGACCTGGCCGGGCCGCTCCCGATCGAGTCGGACTCCGTCGACGGGATCACCTGCTCGCTCGCGCTGCACTATCTCGACGACTGGGGCAGCGCGCTCGCGTCGTTCGCCCGGATCCTCCGGCCGGGTGGCTGGTGCGTGCTCTCGTCGGACCATCCGTCCGGCCCCCGCCTGCCGGGCCAGCGGGGGACCTACTTCGC
>CAZULR010000426.1:0-2605 GCA_964621235.1 uncultured Acidimicrobiaceae bacterium | reverse complement strand
GTGGTGGCCGGCATCACGCCGTTCAACTTCCCGGTGATGGTGCCCATGTGGATGTATCCCGTGGCCATCGCCTGTGGCAACACCTTCGTCCTCAAGCCGTCCGAGCGCGACCCGTCCCCCTCCGAGCTCGTGGCCGATCTGTGGCGCGACGCCGGCCTTCCCGCCGGTGTGTTCAACGTCGTCCACGGCGACGCCGAGGCCGTCAACGGCCTCCTGGACCATCCATTGGTCTCCGCCGTCTCCTTCGTCGGCTCGACGCCGATCGCCCGCCACGTCTTCGAGCGGGGCCACGCCTCGGCCAAGCGGGTGCAGGCCCTCGGTGGGGCCAAGAACCACGCCGTCGTGCTGCCCGACGCCGACCTCGACTCGACGGCCGACGCCCTCATCGGTGCCGGTTACGGCTCGGCGGGGGAGCGGTGCATGGCCATCAGCGCCGTCGTGGTGGTCGGCGACGCCGACCCGCTGGTCGATGCGGTGGCGACACGGGCACGGGCGCTGCGCACCGGCCCCGGCACGGACCCGTCGTCGGACATGGGCCCGCTCATCACGCGCGTCCACCGGGACCGGGTGGCCGGCTACGTGGACTCGGCACTGGCCGACGGGGCCGAGGTCGTCGTGGACGGGCGCGGTGTGGACGTGCCCGGTGGGGAGGACGGCTTCTTCTTCGGTCCGACCCTCGTCGACCGCGTCACTCCGGAGATGGCCGTCTACCGGGACGAGATCTTCGGGCCGGTGCTGTCCGTGCTGCGGGTGGACAGCCTGGACGAGGCCATCGACCTCGTGAATGCCAACCCGTTCGGCAACGGCACGGCCATCTTCACCCGGGACGGCCGCTCGGCGCGCCGCTTCCGTCGTGACGTGTCGGTGGGCATGGTGGGCATCAACGTGGCCATCCCGGTGCCGATGGCCTACTACTCGTTCGGCGGGTGGAAGCAGTCGCTGTTCGGCGATGCCCACATCCACGGCATGGAAGGGGTGCGGTTCAACACGCGCCTCAAGTCGATCACCACCCGGTGGCCCGACACCGAGGGCCCCTCGGGACCGCCGGCCAGCTCGCTGCACTTCCCGTCCGGCGACGGTCGCTGACCCGCCGGCACACCCGACGGCGGGGCGCGGGCCCTTGCTAACGTCGTGCCATCGATGGCCCGGGTGACGGCCCGGCCGGGGAGGCACCATGAAGATCGTGATCGCCGGGGGCGGCATCATCGGGCTCTCCGCCGCCATGCTGCTGGCGCGGGACGACCACGACGTCGTGGTGATCGAGCGGGACCCCGCACCGCCCGGCGACCCGGCGGCCGCCTGGGACGAGTGGGAGCACCGCGGCGTCACCCAGGTGCGGATGGCCCACCACTTCGCCCCGAGGTTCCGGGTGCTGCTCGAGCACGAGCTCCCCGACGTCCTCGACGGCCTGGTGGCCGCGGGGGCCCACCGGTACAACCCGCTCGACCAGCTCGGCGCCGACGTCCGGGGTGCCGCCCGCCCCGGCGACGAGTTGTTCGACACCGTCACCGCCCGACGGGTCGTCACCGAGTCGGTGGTCGACGCCGCGGCCTCGGGCACCCCGGGCATCCAGGTCCGGCGCGGCCAGGCCGTGGCCGGGCTCGTGGCCGGCCCGCCCGACAGCTCCGGCATCCCGACGGTCGCCGGCGTCCGACTGGCATCGGGCGAGGTGCTCGGCTGCGATCTGGTGGTCGACGCCGGTGGACGCCGGTCCGCGCTGGCGACGTGGCTCGACGACCTGGGGGCGGCACCGTGCCTCGACGTGGTGGAGGACTCCGGATTCACCTACTACGGGCGCCACTTCCGTTCGGTCGACGGGTCCCTGCCCGAGACGCAGGGGGCGACGCCGCTCCACGAGTTCGGCTCGGTGAGCCTCCTCACCCTGCCGGCCGACAACTCCACGTGGTCGGTCGTGGTCGTGGTGGCGGCCGGCGACGCGCCCCTGCGCGGCCTGAGCCGGACCGACCGGTGGACCGAGGCCGTGCGGTCGATGCCCGGGTTCGAGCAGTGGGTCGACGGCGAGCCCCTCGAGGACCGCGTGATGGCCATGGCCAAGATCGAGGACCGGATCCGTTCGCTGGTGGTCGACGGCCGCCCGGTGGTGTCCGGTGTGCTCACCGTCGGCGACTCGTGGGCCTGCACCAATCCGTCGGTCGGCCGTGGCGTCTCCATCGGCATGGCGCACGCCGTGGCCCTGCGCGACACGTTGCACGACCGGGCCGATCGGGCGGACGCCGCCCTCACGGTCGAGTGGAGCGAGGTGACCGACCGGGTCGTCGGTCCCTGGTTCGAGGCCACACGGGCCGGCGACAGGCTCCGGCTCGCCGAGATGCAGTCGCTGGCCGCCGGCGAGGAGTTCACCAGTGACGACCCCGCCTTCGAGATCGGCCGGGCGCTCGCCGCCGCCGCCGCAGTCGACCCCGACTGCGTCCGGGCACTGTTCGGAATCGCCGGTGTGCTCGAGCTCCCCACCGACGCACTGGCGGCACCCGGGGTGTTCGACACGGTCCTGGACGTGGGCGCCGACTGGCGTTCTGTCGCCCGGTCGGGCCCCAGCCGTGCCGAGCTCGTCGCCGTGGCCGCCGGCTGACCCACCCACCGGCTG
>CAZULR010000425.1:0-2609 GCA_964621235.1 uncultured Acidimicrobiaceae bacterium | reverse complement strand
GGGGACGAATTCGCCATCCTCCTACCCGGCCTGGTCGACCAGCTCTCCATCAACCAGCTCGCGGAGCGCACCCTCGACGCCATGCACACGCCCTTCGAGATCTTCGGCGACCTCGTCGTCACCTCGGCATCCGTCGGCATCGCCATCGCACCGGAGCACGGCGACAGCTACGACGACCTGCTCAACCGGGCCGACGAGGCCATGTACCGGGCCAAGGACCATGGCCGCGACGCCTTCGAGATGTTCCACGACACCCCCGACCCCACCAACCCCGGTCGGCGGGCGCTGGACGACCGTCAGCTCTACAGCGACCTCATCTCCGCCCTCGACGGGAACCAGTTCTTCCTGCTCTACCAGCCCTACATCGACCTGCGCACCGCCCAGATCGTCGGGGTCGAGGCCCTGATCCGCTGGGACCACCCCACCCTGGGCATCCTGGAGCCACCCCACTTCATCCCCATGGCCGAGCGGAGCGACCTGATCGTCTCCCTCGACAACTGGGTGCTCTGGCAGGCCTGCCGGCAGCTCCGTGCCTGGCGTGACCACGGACTCGATCCGCTCCGCCTGTCCGTCAATCTCGCATCGCGCGACCTGGCCAGCCCCGAATTCTTCGACAGCGTCCAGCGGACACTCCACGACACGGGGATCGACCCGGCGTTCCTCGAGCTCGAGATCACCGACCGGGTGGTCCTCGACCGGTCGGGGCCGGCCACCGAGAACATCGATCGGCTGCGCCGCCTGGGCGTGCGGTTCACCATCGACGACTTCGGCCAGGGCAACTCCTCCCTCGACCGCATCGGGGCGTTCCCGGTGAGCACCCTCAAGATCGACCAGTCGTTCGTGCAGGTGCTGGGCCCGACCGACGAGGAGAGCAGCCTCGTCTCGGCCATCATCGGCATGGCCGGGCGCCTAGGCCTGTCCTGTGTGGCCGAGGGCGTGGAGACACTGCTGCAGAGCCGGGTGCTCCTCCAGCGTGGATGCACGACGGCACAGGGCTATTACTTCAGCCCACCCCTGCCGCCCGACGGCATCGAGGAGATGCTGGCGAACCTGGCGCCGGCCGAGGTTCCCGATTCCTTCGGCGAGCCGTCCAACGGGAGCCAGCCTCCCGAGCAACCCGACGCCTGACCTCGCAGGGCGTCCCTCGGGCGGAGGATCGGCCCTTCCGGCCCGCGATCGACCGCTTGCTCGAGTTAGCAGCAAGCGCTCCCATCCCCCGTTCCACGAGGAGGGGCCGATACCGTCGATCCATCGGGTGTCCGTTCGGGCGCCACTCGAGCAGGAGGAGGAAGCATGGCTACGTACGAGGGCTACTGCGTGAAATGCCGGGAAAAGCGTGAATTCGACGGCGAGGTGGTCGAGATGGCCAACGGCCGTCGGTCCGCCAAGGGAAAGTGCCCTGTCTGCGGCACCGGCATGAACAGGATCCTGGGCAAGAACGCCTAGTTCGGGCGACGGCGGCGGACCGTGGTCCGCCGCCCGACCCCGCTCCGGCCACCTCAGGTGCGGTCGGCAGGGAGGGCGAGGCTGTCGAGGACGGCCCCCTCCCGGAGTCCCCACTCGCTCACGACCAGGCCGCGCAGGCCCAGACGGTCGACCAGGGTGGACAGGACGAGGGCGCCGATGGGCAGGAGCGGTGCCCGACGGGCCTGGATCCCGGGCAGCGCCATCCGGGCATCGAGATCGAGCGTGGCCAGGCGGTCGGCGAGGTCCCGCAGCTGTCCGGCCGGAAGCTCCACCTGGTTGACCGAGGGAGCGGACGACGATCGGGACGGCGGCCGGTGCAGCCCCATGGCCAGGCGGGCGAGGGCCCGGACGGTGCCGCCGCTGGCGATCACCCGGTCACAAACCGTCGGGGACGCGGCCAGCATGTCGGCGATCGGCCCGGAGCGCTCCGCGGCCAGGTCGGCGATTGCCTTGCGCTCGACGTTGGTCAGTCGGTCGCCCGTGTCCAGCTCGCCCCGAATGCGGGCTGTGCCGAGTGCCACGCTGGTCACCGCCGTGACCGAGTCGACGTTCCCGATGCCGGCCTCCAGGCTCCCGCCGCCGAGGTCGAGTCCGAGGACCGGCTGGTCGCCGACCCAGACCCCGGCCCGCTGACCGAGGAAGCACAGACGTGCCTCCTCCTCGCCGGTGAGGAGGGTGATCGGGCTTCCCAGGATGCGCTCCATCCGACCGAGCAGACGCGTACCGTTCCCGGCGTCGCGCAGGGCGGCGGTGGCCAGCGCCACCACCACATCGGCGCCGGCGTCCTCGGCAGCCCCGTGCAGGCGCTTCACCGTGCGTACGGCCAGCGCGGAGCGGTCACCGGGCACGTCGCCCGTCCGGGCCACCTCCGTACCCAGATGGAGGAACGAGCGGCGACGGAGCACCGGCTCGAGTCGCCCGTCGCGCGAGGCGTCGACCACCATGAGATGGAACGAGCTGCTGCCCAGGTCGAATACGGCTACACGCACGGTGGGCATCGGCGTGACGCTAACCGCGTGGCGGGTGGTCGCGGAACTCCGGCCCCCATGCCCTACGCTGGGCGTCGCCGCACGGGGCCGACAGGACCCCGGGCGACGGGGCGTGGCGCAGCTTGGTAGCGCGCCTGCTTTGGGAGCAGGAGG
>CAZULR010000424.1:0-2614 GCA_964621235.1 uncultured Acidimicrobiaceae bacterium | reverse complement strand
CATGTCGGCGCCCCGGGTGACGACGGCGCCCAAGGTCGTCGCCGTCACCGCCACGTCTCCGGCCGCGCTGTCCGGACTCCGCTCCGGCGATGAGCTCCTCTCGCTCAACGGTCGCTCGCCCCGTGACGTCATCGAATACAGCCTCCTGGTGGACGAGCCCGAGTTGGACCTCGTCGTCCGCCGTCGCGGGGTGGCGGACCCCTTCCCGGTGGCCGTCCGCAAGGAGGCCGGCGAGCCGCTCGGCATCGAGGTCTCGTCGGCCGTCTTCGACCGGGTCCGTACCTGCGACAACCACTGCGAGTTCTGCTTCATCCACCAGCTGCCCAAGGGCATGCGGCGCAGCCTGTCGATGAAGGACGACGACTACCGACTGTCCTTCCTCTACGGCAACTTCACCACGCTCACCCGGTTCACCGAGATGGATCTCGAACGGGTCCTGACCGAGCGCCTGAGCCCCCTGTTCGTGTCGATCCACGCCACCGATCCCGACGTCCGCGCCGGCCTGCTGCGCAACCGACGGGGTGCCACCAGTTTGCGCTGGCTCGGCGCGCTCCTCGATGGCGGAATCGAAGTCCACGGCCAGATCGTGGTCTGCCCCGACCGCAACGACGGCGCCGTGCTGGAGGACACCCTCGCCGGGGTCCTCGACCGCTACCCGCAGCTCGCCACCGTGGCCTGCGTGCCGCTCGGGGTGAGCACGTTCTCCCACGAGGACGCCATGCGCCCCCACACGGTCGAGGAGGCGGCCGCGGTCTGCGACCTCGTCGGGCGGTGGCAGGAGACGTTCCTCGGGTCCATCGGGCGACGGATGGTCTACGCCGCCGACGAGTACTACCTCATGGCCGAGCGCCCCTTCCCGGCCGCCGTCACCTACGAGGGCTTCCCCCAGCACGAGAACGGCCTGGGCATGGCCCGCGCCTTCGAGGCGGCCTTCGGGGGCGACGAGCACGCCGCCCTCGGCGTGCGCCCCGGCTTCTTCGCCGCCGTCGACGGCGCCCCGGCGTCCGGCTACCGGGCACCGCGCCTCGGCACCGATGACGGGGTGACGGCGGGATCGGGGCAGGGCCCGGCCGATCGACCGGTGGCCATCCTGACCGGTGAGTACGGCGCCCGGGTGCTCGCCCCCCTCGTCGCCTCGCTCGGCCGGGACGACATCCGCCTGGTGCCGGTGCACAACCACTTCTTCGGCGGGAACATCGGCGTGTCCGGGCTGCTGACGGGCACCGACCTCACCGCCGTGCTGGCGGACCAACCGGTGGGCCATCGCTACCTCCTGCCCGACTCCTGCCTCTCCGAGGGCCGCTTCCTCGACGACCTGACCCTCGCCGACCTGCCCCGGCCGGTCGAGGTCGTGCCCACCGACGGCCTGTCCCTGCGGCGCGCCCTCGACGGCACCGGGACGGCAGCCACGCCATCCGCCACGCCATCCGCCACGCCCTCCGCCACGCCGACCGTCCCGGCACGCGTGGCCGTCACCCTCGGAGCACCACGATGACCCCCGCCACCCCGCAGACCCCCGCCCGGACGCTGCCTCTGGTGGTGGTGGCCGGCCGGCCCAACGTCGGCAAGTCGACCCTGGTCAACCGCATCGTCGGTCGCCGAGCCGCCGTGGTGGAGGAGCGCCCGGGAGTCACCCGGGACCGCAAGGAGCTCGACGCCGAGTGGTGCGGCCACCACTTCACCATCGTCGACACGGGTGGCTGGCTGTCCACCGACGACACGCTCGACGCCCAGGTGAGCGCCCAGTCTGAGCGGGCCATGTCCGAAGCGGACGTGATCCTCTTCGTCGTCGACGTCACGGTCGGCCTCACCGACGAGGACCTCGCCGTGGCGCGCGTGCTGAAGAAGTCGGGTCGGCCGGTGCGGGTCGTCGTCAACAAGGTCGACTCCGACCAGCGGGAGGCGGACGTGTGGGACGCACTCTCGCTCGGCCTCGGTGACCCGTGGCCGGTCAGCGCACTGCACGGCCGGGGCACGGGCGACCTGCTCGACGACGTCGTCACCCTGCTTCCCGCCTCGGCCGAGCCCGAGGACCCCGGGGCGGCCCCGGTCGACGACGGGGGCCTCGTGGACCTGGTGGCCGCCTCGACCGACGGCGCCGGGTCCGACGTGCCCCGGGTGGCCCTGGTCGGCCGGCCCAACGTCGGCAAGTCGACGCTGTTCAACCGGCTGGTGGGCGACGAGCGCTCGGTCACCCACGACGCCCCCGGCACCACCCGGGACTCGGTGGACACCATCGTCGAGACCCCCGAGGGCACCGTGTGCTTCATCGACACCGCCGGCATGCGCCGCAAGTCGCGCACCGAGCGGGGGACCGAGTACTTCTCGGTGCTGCGGGCCCTCGACGCGCTGGACGGCGCGGACATCGCGCTCCTGGTCATCGACGCCACCGCCGGCATCACCCATCAGGACCAGCGGCTGGCCGAACGGATCGGCGCCGCGGGCTGCCCGGTCGTGGTGGTCCTCAACAAGTGGGAGCTCGTGGCGACCGACGACCGGGTGGGCATCCTGGCCGACGTGGGCGACCGGCTCGCCTTCCTGGGTGAGGCCCCGGTGCTGAAGATCAGCGCCCTGTCCGGGCTCGGGGTGCACCACATCCTCCCGGCCGTCGCCG
>CAZULR010000423.1:0-2616 GCA_964621235.1 uncultured Acidimicrobiaceae bacterium | reverse complement strand
TGCGCCGCCTGGTGGGGGTGGCGGGCGAGATCACCGAGCTGGGCTACAGCGTTCCCGAGGACGTGAGCGAGGTCCTCGACCGGGCCGAGAGCCTGGTCTTCGACGTGGCCCAGCGCCGCGTGGTCGACACCATGACCCCGCTCGAGGAGCTGCTCGGAGCGACCCTCGACCATCTCGAGCAGCTCTTCAGCCGGAGCGAGTCGGTGACCGGGCTGGCCACCGGGTACACCGACCTGGACGAGCAGCTGGCCGGACTGCAGCCCTCCAACCTCGTCGTGGTGGGGGCCCGTCCCGCCATGGGGAAGACCGCCTTCGCCCTCGGCATGGTCGCCAATGCCGGGGTGAAGCTCAAGAAGCCGGTCCTCCTCTTCTCGCTCGAGATGAGTCACATGGAGCTGACCCAGCGCCTCCTGTCGTCCGAGGCCCGTGTCGATGCCGGGCGCATGCGCACCGGAAAGCTGCGGGAGGCCGACTGGCCGAAGATCGGCAATGCCATCAGTCGGATGAGCGAGGCCCCCATCTACATCGACGACAACCCCAACCTCACGGTCATGGACATCCGCGCCCGCGCCCGCCGCCTGAAGAGTCGCGAGGGCCTGAGCCTGGTCGTGATCGACTACCTCCAGCTGATGACGGGCCGCCACGGCTCGGAGAACCGCCAGGTCGAGGTGTCCGAGATCAGCCGCGGTCTGAAGATCCTCGCCCGCGAGCTCGAAGTGCCCGTCGTGGCGCTGTCACAGCTCTCCCGCTCGCTCGAGAGCCGGCCCGACAAGCGCCCGATGCTGGCCGACCTGCGTGAGTCGGGCTCCATCGAACAGGACGCCGACGTCGTCCTGTTCCTCTACCGTGACGAGGTCTACAACCCCGATGCCACCGAGACCCAGGGAACGGCCGAGGTGATCGTGGCCAAGCACCGCAACGGGCCGACCGGAACGACGCGCCTGGCCTTCATCGGGCACCATGCCCGTTTCGACAACATGGCGCGGGTGTAGCCGGGGGCGAGAGGGAGGTGGCCCGCATGACCCCAGACCCGGACCGCGTCGACGTGTCGGCCTCCATCGCCGCCCCGCTCGAACGGGTGTGGAGCCTCGTGACCGACGTCGACCTGCCGGCCCGGTTCTCCCAGGAGTTCCAGGGTGGGGAGTGGCTGGACGAGCCGGGCGAGGGAGCCCACTTCCGGGGCCACAACCGGATCGGTGACGTCGCCTGGTCGACGACCTGCACCGTGGTCGAATTCCGTCCGGGTGAGGCGTTCACCTGGGCGGTGGAGTCGGTGGACGAGCCGGTGGCCGTCTGGGGGTACACGCTCGAGGGGCGTGACGGCGAGGTCCACCTCGGGATGCACGCCACCCTGGGCCCCGCTCCCAGCCCGCCGCGCACCGCCGCCGCCGCCGACCCGGAGCACGCCGGGGAGATCATCGCCCGGCGCCTCCGCCACTGGACGAAGAACATGATGGCCACGGTCGAGGGGATCAAGGCACTCGCCGAGGCCTGACCGCCGGCGCGCCGACCACTGACCGTCGGAGTCGGTGGACCCCGGACCCCGACTGGGGCAGACTGGTCTTGACTGATCGTTCAGTCGATGAACGGAGGGGGAGATCCCATGGCCAAGGTGTTGTGCGTGCTGTACGAGGACCCGGTCGACGGCTACCCGACGATCTACGCACGCGACGGCGTTCCGGTGATCTCGGGCTACCCCGACGGCCAGACGGTCCCGAGCCCGAGCGCCGTCGACTTCACCCCCGGTGAGCTGCTCGGCTCTGTGTCGGGAGGCCTGGGTCTCCGGTCCTACCTGGAGGGGAGTGGGCACACCTTCGTCGTGACCTCCGACAAGGAGGGCCCGGACTCGGAGTTCGACCGCGAGTTGGCCGATGCCGACATCGTCATCTCCCAACCGTTCTGGCCCGCCTACCTGACCGCTGAGCGGATCGCCCGGGCGCCCAAGCTGAAGCTGGCCCTGACCGCGGGCATCGGCTCTGACCACGTCGACCTCGACGCCGCCATCTCGGCCGGGATCACGGTGGCCGAGGTCACCTACTCGAACAGCATCAGCGTGTCCGAGCACGTGGTGATGATGATCCTCGGACTGGTCCGCAACTACCTGCCGTCCCATGACTGGGTCCGCCGCGGCGGGTGGAACATCGCCGACTGCGCCGAGCGCTCCTACGACCTCGAGGGGATGTCGGTGGGGACCGTGGCCGCCGGACGCATCGGCCGCGCCGTGCTCGAGCGGCTGAAGCCCTTCGACGTCGATCTCCACTACACCGATCGCCACCGGCTCGACCCGTCGGTCGAGGAGGGACTGGGCCTGACCTTCCATCCCGACGCCGCCGCGATGGTGCCGCACTGCGACGTGGTCACCATCAACGCGCCGCTCCATCCGGAGACCGAGCACCTCTTCGACGACGCCATGTTCGACCGCATGCGCCGGGGCACCTACCTCGTCAACACCGCCCGCGGCAAGATCTGCGACCGCGACGCCGTGGTCCGTGCACTCGAGAACGGCCAGCTGGCGGGGTATGCCGGGGACGTCTGGTACCCGCAGCCCGCTCCTGCCGACCACCCCTGGCGGACGATGCCCCACGAGGGGATGACGCCCCACATCTCGGGCACGTC
>CAZULR010000422.1:0-2619 GCA_964621235.1 uncultured Acidimicrobiaceae bacterium | reverse complement strand
GACCTGTTCGAGGTGCTCGCCGAGGGCGACGTCCTGCTCCACCACCCCTATGAGTCCTTCGCCGCCTCCGTCGAGGCGTTCGTCGAGCGGGCGGCGGCCGATCCTGACGTGCTGGCCATTCGTCAGACCCTCTACCGCACCGGCACCGACAGCCCGATCGTGGCCGCCCTCATCCGGGCATCGCACTCCGGCAAGGAGGTGACCGCGGTGGTCGAGCTCCAGGCCCGCTTCGACGAGCGCGCCAACATCGCCTGGGCCCGGGCCCTCGAGGAGGCCGGCGTCCAGGTCGTCTACGGGCTGGCCCGCCTCAAGACGCACTCGAAGATGTCCCTGGTGATCCGCCGGGAAGGTGACGTCACCCGGCGCTACTGCCACGTCGGCAGCGGCAACTACAACTCGGTGACCGCGCTCACCTACGAGGACATCGGACTGCTTACGGCCGACCCCGACATCGGCGCCGACGTCGCGGAGGTCTTCAACCTGCTGACCGGCGCGGGCAGCGAGCTCGAGCTGCGCCGGCTCATCGTGTCGCCCGTCACGACGCGTCCCGAGGTGATCGCCGCCATCGACGCCGAGGGGGCGGCCGGACCGAGCGGTCGGATCGTGCTCAAGACGAACGGTCTGACCGACCCCGAGGTCATCGACGCCCTCTACCGTGCGTCGGCGGCGGGGTGCCCGGTCGACCTGGTGGTGCGCGGTCGGTGTGGCATCCGTCCCGGCGTGCCCGGGCTGTCCGAGCACATCCGCGTCCGCTCGATCGTCGGCCGGTTCCTCGAGCACTCGCGGCTGTTCCGCTTCGGGGGCGACCACGGCCGGCCCCTGCGGATCTGGTTCGGGTCGCCCGACATGATGGAGCGCAACCTCGACCGGCGGGTGGAGGCCGTGGTTCCGGTGGTGGACCCGGCGATCCAGCGGCGCCTGGTGCGGATCCTCGACGACGCCCTCCGCGACGAGGCCAACTCGTGGACGCTCGACGGCGGAGGGGACTGGGTCCGCACGTCCCCGGGGGCCGGTGCCGGGTCGGAGGGGTTCAGCCTGCAGGACCACTGTCGGGAGCTCGCCCTGGAGGCGCTCCAGCGTCGCCACGACGCGGACCTCGCGGTACCGTCCGTCAGGTCGGTGGGGTCACCGGTGGCACCAGGACCGACGGATGGGACGCCGTCGGTGCCCGCCGTCCCACCCGGGCCGTCCGCGGCGGCACCGGTGGTGCGGACGCCGACGGCGCCGGAGCCGACGGCTGGCGCCCGGCGCCGGTGGTGGCACCGGCTCGCCGGCCGGTCCGGGTGAACGCGGTGGTGAGGATCTCGGTGCCGCGCGCCTGGAGCTCGAGCGCCCGGCGCTTCACCCGGATCCGGACGGAGCGGTGCTCCAGCTCGAGGGAGGCGTAGGCCAAGCCGCCGAACGGGATGGGCAGCCAGAAGTTGACGGCGCGGTAGGCCAGCACCGCCGAGAGCGCCTGACCATCGGTGAGGCCGAAACCGGCGAGCAGCGACACGAGGACGAACTCCACCACGCCGAGTCCCCCCGGGGTGATCGGCACCGCCGCGAGGATGTTGGCCAGGCCGTAGGCCGTGAGGAGGTCCACCGGCGAGATGACGTGGCCGAAGGCGGCGACGAACACCCACAGCGACGCTGCGTCGAGCAGCCAGTTGGCCGTCGCCCAGCCCACCGCCCGGGCCAGGAGGCGCCGGTCCTCCATCAGCCCGCCGAAGCGGTGCGCCAGCCGTTCGACGAGCGACGTGAACCGGTCGGCGTCGAGGAAGCGGATGTGGGCGGCCACGGCGTGGATGATCTGGCTGGCTCGCTCCTGGCCCCGGGTGAGCAGGTAGAACAGCCCGCCAAAGGCGCCGAGCAGCACCACCCCCACGACGGCCGCCACCAGCAGCAGGATCGAGGCCGACGTCGATCCCTGCCCGTGCGCGCCCGGTACCCGGAATCCATGGGTCAGCAGGAAGCCCACCAGCGCGCACCAGAAGAGGGCGTTCAGCACCACCGCCGAACCGATGCCCTGGGTGCCGAGGGCGAACCCGGTGTCGGCGCCCGTCACGCCGGACTGGGTGAGGAGGCGGTAGCCGAGCGCTGTGCCCGGCGCCGTGCCGCCCGGACTCACATGGCTGAGCGCCAGCGTCGAGAGGTTGATGCGGAACAGACGCCGGCGGGACGGGCCCCCGTGGGGCAGGACTGAATGGGTGAGCTGCGTATAGGCCACCAGGGCGGCCACTTCGAGCAGGACGCCGAGGGCAAGGTAGGCGACGTTGATGTTGGTCAGCGCGCCGATCTGACTGCGGTGGTCGGCGAGCAGCGGGAGCGCCACGTAGAAGAAGAAGAGGAACAGGAGGACGGTGCCGACACTGAGGCGGACCTCCCGATGCACGAAGGGACCGCGGTGCCACCATCGGTCGCGCCGCGCGCCACCCGTCGGCGCCTCTTCCGTGTCGCCCTCCATCCACTCCATGTTGGCACGACCGATCCCCGGGACCTGCCATGCTGGGGTAGTGGTTGTGCCGAGTGAGGAGAGCGACGGAGCTCTTGGAGAACCGCCGACGATCGTCAGCGAGTCCTCGGTGGAGCGCAAGGACCGGGAGGTGGGGCCCGACGCACCCCGACGCGAGCGGCTCT
>CAZULR010000421.1:0-2621 GCA_964621235.1 uncultured Acidimicrobiaceae bacterium | reverse complement strand
GCCCCGGCGTCGATGATGCGCTGCACCTGGACGGCCATGTCACCCGGCATGGCCGTCAGCAGGTCCACGCCCCATGGCTTGTCGGTGAGCCGGCCCATGGCATCCATCTCGGCGTCCATGGTGGCGGGATCCATGGTGGCCGCACCCAGGGTGCCGATGCCGCCGGCGGCGGACACGGCGGCGGCCAGCTGGTGGTAGCTCACCCCGCCCATGCCGGCCAGCATGAGCGGGTGCTCGATCCCCAGGAGCTCGGTGAGTCGCGTCTGCATGGTGCCGTCCCTTCCCGTTGGGGAGGCGACGCGCCGGGGGCCCGGCGCCGGGCCCCGCCCGTCACCGGCACATCCTAGAGAGGCCGGCGGGACGGTCGCCGGGGTCGGCCTACAGCCCGTCCGGCCCGGCGGGCACGTCGACCGCGTGCTGGCGCAGCGCGTCGAGGGGCACGATCTCGAGCGCCCGCTCATGGGTCGACGCCAGGACCACGAAGGCGGCGGCCCCGTCGTGGTGGGCCCGGAGCCAGTTGGCCGCCGTCACGCACCACCGGTCGCCGGGGACCAGGCCTGGGAAGCGGTACTGCGGCACCGGTGTCGAGAGATCGTTGCCGATCGAGCGTTGGTGGTCGAGGAACTCGGCCGTCACGACGGCGCAGACCGTGTGGCTGCCCAGGTCTTCCGGCCCGGTCGAGCAGCAGCCGTCACGGTAGAACCCGGTCAGCGGGTCCGTGCCGCACGGCTCGAGCTCGCCGCCGAGGACGTTGCGCTCGCTCAGGTGAACGTCTCCATCTCGAGGAGGTCGACCCCGCCCCCGTCGCCCCCGGTCGCCGGGGTGAGCGTCACGTCGTACCCGTCGACGCGGAGGATCCGCTCGAGCGCGTCGAGGTGGCCCGGTGGTGTCCCCTGCCACTTGGCCACGGCGCGGGACTCGGCGTCGACCCGGTCGGCGGCCGCCACCAGGACCACTTCGTGGCCCTCGCCCATGCGTCCGTCGGCGAGCGGCCCACCCAGGTATGCCGCATAGAGGTCCATGGGGCGACTGTACCGCCGCAGCCGATGCCGGTACGGACGGTGTCGGATCCGGGTGCGGCCCCGGCTCAACGGGCGGCGTTCTTGACGAAGTCGTCCGTCCCGTGGCCGACATCGAGCCGGGTACCGCCGTGCCAGCTCCCGCGCAGGTGGCGACGGATCGCCGCCTCCCCCTCGGCGGTGGCCCGCGCCGCGCTGTGCCAGAGGTCGGCATCGTGGAAGAGGACGTCTCCGCGCTCCTGGTACACGGCGATCTCGCCGGGCACCCGCTCGAACCCGGGGGGGATCCCGTCGGTCCCGCCCCGGTGGCTGCCGGGCAGCACCCGCAGGAACCCGTTGGCCGGTGACGTAGGGTCGAAGTGGATGGTGAAGGCGAGGCCCGGCCAGACGTCGAGGTGCGGGCCGGACTGGTGGTCGGTGTGCCAGCCGATGCGCGAGTAGCCCGACCGAGGTCCGGGTCGGGAGTCCTGGTAGACGACCCCGAATTGCTCGTAGTCGAGCAGCCACGCCCCCGGGCCGAGCCTGCGCCGGTCGACCTCGACCAGGGCGGGCAGGTGGACGAGGCGGTCGGCGAGCGGCGACGCGGTGGTGGCGAAGCAGACGTAGTGGGCGAACCGCTCGCCGTCGACCACGGCGTGCGGGTCGTCGAGGATGGCGGTCGCGTGCCGCGCGTCGAGCGCGCCGTCGAGGAGCTGCGTCTGGGCACGGACCAGCTCCTCCTCGGCCGCTGCCAGCAGCTCGTCGCCGATCGCCCCGCGGAGTGTGGCGTAGCCGTTGGCGTCGAGGTGGGCGCACAGTGCGTCGAGGTCGTCGGGACCGAACACCCCGGCCTCCCGGGTGGTCACCGTCCCGTGCGTGCCGGCTGGACGGCGGTGGAGGGCATGTCCCGATGGTACGTCGAACGGTGTCCCTCCCGGCCTCCTGGCCTTCCGCAGACCTGCACGCCCGTACGCCGTAGATTGGGGGGATGAGCGACAGCACCCCCGCAGGCGATCCCTCCGAGCGACCGCTGGTCGGCATCAAGCCCCGCAGCTTCGAGGTGACCGACGGCCCGACCCGGGCCCCGGCACGCGCCATGCTGCGGGCCGTCGGCATGGGGGACGACGACTGGGACAAGCCCCAGATCGGCGTGGCCTCCTCGTGGAACGAGGTGACGCCGTGCAACCTCCCCCTCGGCCGCCTCGCCCAGGAGGCCAAGGTCGGCGTCCGTGCCGCAGGTGGATTCCCCCTCGAGTTCGTCACCATCGCCGTGTCCGACGGAATCTCCATGGGCCACGAGGGCATGCGGGCCTCGCTGGTTAGTCGCGAGGTGATCGCGGACTCGGTGGAGACCGTCATGCACGCGGAGCGGTTCGACGGCATGGTGACCCTGGCCGGCTGCGACAAGTCGCTGCCCGGGATGCTGATGGCCGCCGCACGGCTCAACCTGCCGAGCGTCTTCCTCTACGGCGGGTCCATCCTCCCGGGACGGGTCCGTGACCGGGCCATCGACATCACCTCGGTGTTCGAGGCCGTCGGCGCCAACGCCGTCGACGCACTGTCGGACGAGGAGCTCTCGCTGATCGAGCACAACGCCTGCCCCACCGAGGGGTCGTGCGCCGG
>CAZULR010000420.1:0-2621 GCA_964621235.1 uncultured Acidimicrobiaceae bacterium | reverse complement strand
CCGTGGACGGCGTTCATGAGCTCGAAGGAGAGGAACGGCTCGCCGCTCACCCGGGTCACCCGTCGG
This sequence comes from uncultured Acidimicrobiaceae bacterium, assembly GCA_964621235.1. Lineage (GTDB taxonomy): Bacteria > Actinomycetota > Acidimicrobiia > Acidimicrobiales > RAAP-2 > Bog-756. The sequence continues at coordinate 2,555 of CAZULR010000420.1, read as the reverse complement.
GTGCCATGCAGCGGAAGGACGGGCAGGGCGACGTTCATCCCCAGATCATGATGGAGTCGGGGGGCCTGCAGCCCGGGGAAGTCCATGAAGGGGAACCCCATGCAGAACCCGTGCACGGCGATGACCCACGGTCGGGTCGGGTCGTCGTGGCGGAGCAGTGCGGCCGTCGCCGTCGCGTTGGGGCCGAACGCCATCCACCGGTCCGAGCCTGGTTCACCCCCATGGGGGGCGAACCCGCTCTCCCAGGACACCCGCGCGTAGCGCTGACCGAGCGCCCATCCATGCGCCCGGGTGAGGTCCGCGTCCGTCAGGGGGGGCGGCGTGCGGTGATAGGAGATGGGGTCGTCCACCCAGCCGCGGGCGCCGAACATCGCCTCGGCATCGGCCAGCTCCTCGGCGACTCGCCCGTAGTCGCCAGGCAGGGGAAACCGGTTCGGGGCCATCGCCATTGCGAGCAGGGCCTCGTCCATGGCGACCTGGGCGGTGAGCCCGAACGACAGGTGGGGAGCGGGGAGAGACTCGGACACCTCGCCCCGCCACAATGCGTTGCCGACGAACTGGATTGTCCGGGGCACGGCCCGGGTGGCACGTACCAGTGCCCGACGGTTGAGGAAGCCGCCGACAGCCACGGCGGGGGCGAGCAGCTGATCCAGCGCCGACGGTCCACCGGTGGTGGCTCCATCCGACCGGCCGGTGGCTTCCCTCGCGTCGTCGGGGTGAGCGTCCGGTGCGACCTCTCCCATGGCATTCCTCCCCACCGCAGCGACCCGCCGACGGTGCCGTGGGGTCCGCTACCTGGAATACTAAGACGGACGATCCGGCTGGTAAGGGGCGGAAGTCCTTTTGCGGACCGGGGAGGGACGCCGATGGAGCTGAACCTGGCGGACCTGTTCGAGTTGGTGGCAGACGAGGTCCCCGATGCCACGGCCATGGTGTCGGGCGAGCGTCGGCTCACCTACCGAGAGCTCGACCGTCGCGCCGACCGCCTGGCTCATCACCTGGCCGGTGCCGGCATCGGCCCCGAAGACCGCGTCGGGGTGCAGCTGACCAACGGGACCGAGTACGTCGAGACCATGCTGGCCAGCTTCAAAATCCGCGCCGTCCCCGTAAATGTCAACTACCGCTATGTCGCACGCGAGCTCGAGCACCTCTACGCCGATGCCGGGCTCGTGGGCCTGGTGTTCCACCGGCGGTTCGGCGCGTCCGTCTCGGCCGCACTGGGCTCGATGGCCGAGCAGCGGGCCGTGCTCGAGGTGGCCGACGGCTCGGCGCCCGTCGGGATCGGGCCCGAGTATGAGGAGGCGCTGGCCCGATCGGCCGGGGGCCGGGACTTCCCTGCCCGCTCGGCCGGCGATCGGTACTGCGTCTATACGGGTGGCACCACCGGACTGCCCAAAGGGGTGGTGTGGCGCCACGACGACATCTTCATTGCGGCCATGGGTGGCGGCGACCCATTCTCCTCGGGTGACCACATCACACGGGCCGAGGACCTGGCCGGACGGGTGCTCCGTCCCGGGGTCACCGCGCTGGCCATCCCCCCGTTCATGCACGCGGCCGGGCACTGGCTCGCGTTCTCGACCTTCTTCGGGGGCGGGACCGTCGTGACCACGTCCGACGGCGGATTCGACCCGATCGAGGTATGGCGACTGGTCGAGGCGGAGCGGGCCAACGCCGTCGTGGTAGTGGGCGACGCCATGGCCCGCCCGCTGCTCGACGCCCTGGCTGCGGATCCGGGCCGCTTCGACCTGTCGTCGCTGATGGCCGTCGGATCGGGCGGGGCAGTGCTGTCCCCGTCGACCAAGGCGCAGCTGGCCGATCTGCTGCCCGGCCGGATCGTGGCCGACCGCTTCGGCTCGTCCGAGACCGGACAGGTCGGCGGCGAGCCGCCGGCCGACGATCCGTTCGGTCCGCCACGGCTGCGGATCGACGAGCGCACCACCGTGCTCGACGCCGACCTCGAGCCCGTCGTGCCCGGGTCGGGCGTGATCGGTCGCCTGGCCCGTGGTGGGCACGTCCCGCTCGGCTACCTCGGCGACCCGGACGCCTCCGCCGCCACCTTCGTGGAGAAGGACGGCACCCGTTGGGCGCTGCCCGGCGACCATGCCACCGTGGCCGCGGACGGGACGATCACCGTGCTCGGTCGAGGGTCGCTGTGCATCAACACGGGAGGGGAGAAGGTCTTTCCGGACGAGGTCGAAGCGGCGTTGAAGGGCCACCCGGCCGTGGCCGACTCGCTGGTGGTCGGCGTCGACGACGAGCGGTTTGGACAGCGTGTCGTGGCCCTCGTGCAATTGAGGACCGGTCAGGACGTCGGTCCCGAGGAGTTGCAGGCGCACGGTCACGAGCTCCTCACGGGATACAAGGTGCCGCGTCAGATCATCTTCGTTCCCGAGATCGTGCGGTCGCCGAGCGGCAAGCCGGACTATCGGCAGGCCCGCACCGTAGCCGAGGCGCACGCCGCGGTCGGAGCCTGAGCCCGTGCAGCGCATGGCCGGCATCGACGCCGCCTTCCTCTACATGGAGACCCCGTCGATGCACCTGCACGTGGTCGGGGT
>CAZULR010000419.1:0-2622 GCA_964621235.1 uncultured Acidimicrobiaceae bacterium | reverse complement strand
GCGCGCGCCTGAAAAGCGTGAGGTCACCGGATCGACGCCGGTCCCGACCACCAGGAGCAGTGTGCCGGGACTCCGGCAGCAGGACGACGGATTCGACGGACGGACTCAGTTCTGGTTGTCGTTCTGGTTGTTGCCGTTGTTGTCCTGATTGCCGTCGTCGTTGTCGTTGTCGCTGTTCTGGCCGCACTCGGTGGTGGCCGGCTTGGCGGGCCAGACGCAGACGTCCAGGTAGGTGCGGGCACCGCTCGAGCCCACGTCGAAGGTCGCATACGTGGCGCCCCTGGTGACGGTGCTCCCGCCTCCGCCGTACTGGCCGTAGCCGCTGTCTCCCGTACTGGTCACCGTCCAACCCGCAACCCCGAGGGCCGCGTTGCAGTGGGTGACCAGCGAGGCATGGTCGGTCGTGGCGAGCATGTAGGAGGTGTGGGTGCCACCTCCCTCGATGGCGACGGACGATGCCGGTGTCCCCGGGCCCGGGCATGCCGGAGCCAGGTTGGTGACCGTGGCGGCCGCCGTGTCGGCCGACTTCGACACCGTGGTCGGCGTCACGGCCGCCGTCGTCGCCGGGGACGCCGACCCGCCGGACGAACAGCCCGTCATCAGAAGGGCCAGGCCGACCACACCGGCGCCGGCCAGGACCTGCGTGCGTGCACCCATCTCCGTACCCTCTTCCCGTCTGCGGGCCGGAACGGCCCGCATCGACCGCTGCAGTGCCGGGGCCGATGCGGGGACCGCAGGCACACGGCACTACGTCCTCCGTTGTCGACCGCGGGGCAGCCGTCCTTTAGCGGGCCGACCGTCCCAGGCGTGGATCAGGCACGGGCACGGGTGTCCGGGACGTGGGACCAATCCTCAACGTCAGTCGAGTGGCAGACGCGCGGCGACGGCCTCGAGTGCACCGAGGTGGTCGTCCACCGACACCAGCCCGGCCGACATCGTGTTGATCGAGACGTGGGTCGCGCCTTCGTCCCGCCACCGCTCGATCCCACGCACCGTGTCGTCGGTGGTGCCCCGCACGTCGACCCGGCCCTCCATACCGATCGAGGCCGGGTCCCGACCGGCCCGTTCCGCCGACTCGGCGATCACCGCCCGGGCCGCCTCGAGCTGCTCGCCCGGCTGGACGAGCGGGAACCAGCCGTCGGCCATCCGGCCCATCCGCTCATAGGCCCGGGTGGACATCCCGCCGAACCAGATCGGGATGGGGCGCTGCACGGGCAGCGGAGCGATCCCGGCGCCGGTCACGCGCTCGAACTCGCCCTCGGCCGTCACCGACCGCTCCGTCCAGTAGCGACGGAGCAGGCCGACCTGCTCCTCGAGTCGTCGGCCGCGTGTGGTGAAGTCCTGCCCCAACGCGTCGTACTCCACGGGGTTCCATCCGATCCCCACGCCGAGCCGGAACCCGCCACGGGTCAGCAGGTCCACCTCGGCCGCCTGCTTGGCGACGAGCGCGGTCTGGCGCTGCGGCAGGATCGTGATGCCGGTGACCAGTTCGAGCGAGGTGCAGCCGGCGAGGAAGCCGAACAGCACGAACGGCTCGTGGAACTGCGTGTCGATGTCGTAGGGGCCGTTCCACGGCTGGTGGACCGCGGGGTCGGCGCCGACGACGTGGTCATAGGCCAGGACGTGTTGGAAGCCGAGGTCCTCGACACCCTGTCCGTAGCGCCGGAGTGCGCCGACCTCCGGGCCGATCTCGGTCTGGGGGAGGACGACTCCGATGCGCACGACGCAGCTCCTGGGCTCGAATCCGGAGGCTCGGGTCCCTCCGCCGAACCCACGCTATCGGGCGGTACCGGAGCCGCCATCAGTCACGGTGTCGCCGGTCGTGTCCGTCAGCCCGTGCAGTCACGTGCCACGTCGGCGATGGCGGGCGGGGGGGGTCGAGTCCGGCGTCGCCAACCCACCGGGATGGAGTGGGGCACGGCCGGTTCGTGGGAGCGGGAACAAATCTGCTCCCGGCGGGTTGACAACGGCTGTATTGCGATATATCGTGACTGCACGTGAGCGGTCTCGATACACCGCCCTACGAACCGCAGCCGCCAGTCGGACGACCGGCGCACCGATCAAACAAGGAGACACATCAGATGCATGGACACCACGAATTCGACACAGCACACGCAGGACCCCGGGGACCGAGGTTCGGCCCTCCGAGCGACGTCCGGGCCGACCGCTTCGGCGGCCCCGGACGGGGCCGCAACCGCGGACGCGGGCGCGGCCGGGACGGCTTCGGACCCGGCTTCGGACGGGGCGGGGGCTTCGGTCCCGGCCACGGCCGGGGCGGCCGGACCCGCCGGGGCGACGTGCGCGCCGCCATCCTCGCCCTCCTCGCCGAGGAGCCGATGCACGGCTACCAGATCATCACCGAGCTCACCGAGCGCAGCGGTGGGGTGTGGCGGCCGAGCCCGGGGTCGGTCTACCCGACGCTCTCGGCCCTCGAGGACCAGGGCCTGGTGACCGCCGACACGTCGGAGGGCCGCCGGGTCTTCCAACTGACGCCCGAGGGGCGTGCCGAGGCGGAGGCGGCCGGTGACGGCCCCACCCCCTGGGAGGAGGCGGCCGGCGGTGACCGTTCCGTCCCCGAGATGCTCGGACTGATGGTCCAGGTCGTCAAGGCCACCAAGCAGG
>CAZULR010000418.1:0-2624 GCA_964621235.1 uncultured Acidimicrobiaceae bacterium | reverse complement strand
CCGGGTTCCCGTACCTGAAGCTGGACTTCACCTTCTCGCCCAGCGTCGACGGCGGTTACGCCGACCCGGGCCGGACACCGGCCGAGCGGGTGCGGGACGGCTTCGCCGCCATCCGGCGGGGCGCCGGGCCCGACGCGTTCCTGCTGGGGTGCGGCGTGCCCCTGGCCAACGTGGTCGGCCTGGTGGACGCCAACCGCATCGGACCCGACGTGGCCCCGACGTGGTCGCTCGACCCCGCCACCGAGGCGGTGGCCGGGTACCTCGGGAGCCAGCCGGCCACCGCCCACGCCTTCACCAACACCCTCACCCGGGCCTACATGCACCGGCGGCTGTGGCTCAACGACCCGGACTGCCTGATGCTGCGCACCGAAGGCACCGGCCTGTCGGCGGCGGCGGCCCGCAGCTGGGCCCACACCGTGGGCCTCTCCGGCGGGATGGCGCTGGTGTCCGACGACCTCGCGCTCCTCGGACCCGACGCCCGCGCCCTCCTCGAAGAGACGGTGGCGCTCGGTCGGGCGACCGACGCCGACGCCCGGGACGGCGGCGGTCCGCGCTGTCCCGACCTGCTCGAACACGCCACGCCCCGGCAGCTCGAGTCCGTGGCCGGCGCCATCGTCGTCGACCCGCTCACCGGCGCCTCCGAGCTGGTCGTCGCCGGCCGCGCCTGACCGGGACCCGGGGTGGCGGGGCCGGTCCCGGGGATGCGGTTGGTAGGGTCGTCGGATGGACCCGCGGGCGCAGATCGCCGAGGCGCACGCCGTCGGACGGGCCGTGACGATCGGGCGAATCGAGCAGGTGCGGTCCCAGGCCCTCGTCCAGGTGCGCCGTTCGATGGGCATGACCCGCGAGCCTCCGGCCCCCTGCCTCGATCCGGAGCTCGCCTACATCGCCCCCGACTCGGTGGTGCGCCGCATCCACGGCGACCTGCCCGCCATGTTGATCGGCGGCCTGTCGGCCCTCCTCTTCCAGATGCTCCACCCTCTCGCCATGGCCGGCGTGGCCCAGCACTCGAACTACCGCAGCGACCCGCTCGGCCGCCTCGAGCGGACGGCCTCCTTCCTCGGGACCACCACATTCGGGACCGTGCCCGAGGCACGGGACGCCATCGATCGTGTGCGCCGCGTCCACGGATACGTCCGAGGAGTGGCCCCCGACGGCCGTCCCTACGCCGCCACCGACCCGGACCTGCTCACGTGGGTCCATGCCGCCGAGGTCTCGAGCTTCCTGGCCGCCTCACGGGCCTATGCGCCCGTTCCGCCCACGACTGCGGAGGCCGACGACTACCTCGACCAGATGGCCGTGGTGGCCCTCGACCTCGGAGCCGCCGACGTGCCCCGGTCGACCGCCGAGCTCGACGCCTACTTCTCGTCGGTCCGACCGCGGCTGCGGTTCACCCCGGAGGCCCGGGACGCCCGCAACTTCGTGCTCCGGGGAGTCGGGCGATGGCCCCATGAGGTCGCCACCTACAGCCTGCTGGTCGGCGCCGCCCAGGGCGTCCTGCCGGGCTGGGCCCGGCGGCAGCTGCGCCTGCCGTCCCTGCCCGCCGGCGACCTGCTGGCGGTGCGGCCCTCGGCGCGGCTGCTCGGAAGCGCGTTCCGGTGGGTGGTCACCCCTGCGGCCACGGCCAAGGCCACGGCCACGGCCCCGGTGGCGGCCGACCGCTGACCCGGGCGGTCGGGCCCGCCGGCCGGCGCGCCTCCGCGGCGTGCCCGGTCAGTGGACCGCCCGGAGGTTCGGGCTCTCCCCCTCGTCGGGGGCCTGCTCGACCACCCGCTCGGACTCGGCCAGGGGCGACGTCGCCGGGCGGTGCTCCCCCGCCACGCCGAGCACCTCGTCGAATCCCTGACGGAGGCAGTCGATGAGCACCCCGGCATCGGGCACCGCCGCCGTGTCGACGTTGACCCCGATGCAGCACGTCCCCCGGTAGGAGACGAGCGTGACGTTGAGCGCCGCCCCGGTGGTCGGCCCGAAGGCGTAGTAGCCGGTCACCGGGGCGCCGGCCAGGTAGAGGTCCACCGGGACCCCGGGCACGTCGCTGGCCACGAAGTCGACGTGCTTGAGCATCGAGCCGACCACCCCGGAGGGCAGCAGGTTGAGCACGCCGGCGACGGCGTCCGACAGGGGCAGCGCCTCCTCGTAGCGGGCGGCGCGGCACAGCCAGCCCGTCATCCGCACCCGGGCGCCCGGGTCGGCCTCGCCGACCGGGACCGTGAACCGCTCGAGGGTGATGCGGTTGCCGCCCACCCCGTCCGACTCCCGGCGCATGGAGATGGGCATCGTCACCCGGAGGTCCTTGACCGTCGTCCCGTGCAGTGCGTGGTAGCGCCGCAGGCCCCCGGTGACGGCCGCCACGAAGGCATCGTTCAGCGTGGACCCCACGGCCGCTCCGGCCGCCTTCAGGTCATCGACCTCCACTTCGATCATGTCCAGGTGCCGGCCGAGGCCCCGGCGGCGCATGATCGGCGACAGCGTGTCCGACACCGGCATGACGAACCGCCCGAGTGAGCTGGCGGTGGCCAGGACGTCCAGGGTCGAGCGCAGCGGATGGCGCACCGTCGTGGAGGCGGTCGGCACGATCCGGCCCACGCCGCCCCGGGCCGTCGAGACCATGCTGCGCACCGAGC
>CAZULR010000417.1:0-2628 GCA_964621235.1 uncultured Acidimicrobiaceae bacterium | reverse complement strand
CGGCCATCGCCGCCGTGCACGCCGAGGCGCCGAGCTGGTCGGCGACGGACTGGGCCGAGCTCGTCGGCCTCTACGACCTGCTCGTCGGCATCTGGCCGTCACCCGTGGTGGCGCTCAACCGGGCCGTGGCCGTCGGGTTCGCCGACGGGCCGGAGGCCGGGCTCGCGGCACTGGAGCCGCTGGCCGACGAGCCCCAGCTCGCCACGTACGCCTACCTGCCGTCGGCACGGGCCGGCCTGCTCGCCCGCCTGGGCCGCAACGACGAGGCCGCCGTCGCCTACGGCCGGGCACTCGACCTGACGGACAACGCCGTGGAACGGGAGTTTCTGCGGGCGCGGCTCGACGAACTCGGCCGCGGGGCCGGGGCCGGTGGGGACCGGTAGTCCAGTCGACCTCAGCCCAGCGTGTCGAGGGCGGCGGTGAAGGTGCCGGACGGTCGCATCACGGCGGAGGCCATGGCGTCGTCGGGCCGGTAGTAGCCACCGATGTCGGTGGGCGTGCCCTGGACGGCCAGCAGCTCCTCCACGATGGCGTCCTCGTCCGCCGTCAGCCGCTCGGCGAGCGGGGCGAACGCCGCCGCCAGGTCCCGGTCGTCGGTCTGGGCCGCCAGCTCACGGGCCCAGTACAGGGCGAGGTAGAAGTGGCTGCCTCGGTTGTCGATGCCCCCAAGCTTGCGACTGGGCGACCGGTTCTCATCGAGCAGCGTGCCCGTGGCACGGTCGAGGGTGTCGGCGAGGATCCGGGCACGGCGGTTGTCCGTGCTCTGGGCGAGGTGCTCGAAGCTCACGGCCAGGGCCAGGAACTCCCCGAGGCTGTCCCACCGCAGGTAGTTCTCGGCCAGGAGCTGCTGGACGTGCTTCGGGGCCGAGCCGCCCGCCCCCGTCTCGAAGAGCCCACCGCCGTTGATGAGCGGGACCACGGAGAGCATCTTCGCACTGGTGCCCAGCTCGATGATGGGGAAGAGGTCCGTCAGGTAGTCGCGCAGGACGTTGCCGGTGACCGAGATGGTGTTCTCCCCCCGCCGGAGGCGCTCGAGCGAGAGCGCCGTCGCCTCGACCGGGGCGAGGATCTCGATCCGCAGCCCCTCGGTGTCGTGGTCGGGCAGGTAGTCGCGCACTTTGGCGATCAGGTTGGCGTCGTGGGCACGTCCCCGGTCGAGCCAGAAGACGGCCGGATCGCCGGTGGCCCGGGCCCGGGACACGGCCAGCTTCACCCAGTCGCGGATCGGGACGTCCTTGGTCTGGCACATCCGGAAGATGTCCCCGGCCGCGACCGGCACCTCGAACACCACCTCGCCCGCACTGCCGGTGACCCGGACGGTCCCGGCCGCCGGAATCTCGAAGGTCTTGTCATGGCTGCCGTACTCCTCGGCCGCCTGGGCCATGAGGCCCACGTTCGGCACCGACCCGATGGTCGACGGGTCGTACGCGCCATGTGCCCGGCAGTCGTCGATGACGACCTGGTAGACGTCGGCATAACTGCTGTCGGGAATCACGGCCAGGGTGTCGGCCTCGGCGCCGTCGGGGCCCCACATGTGGCCCGACGTGCGGATCATGGCCGGCATGGAGGCGTCGACGATCACATCGCTCGGCACGTGCAGATTGGTGATGCCGCGATCGGAGTCCACCATGGCCAGCTCGGGCCCGGCGGCCAGCTCGGCGGCGAACGAGGCGGCGATGGCGTCGCCGTCGGGAAGACCGGGCAGGCCGTCCAGGATGGCGCCCCACCCGTCGTTGGGACTGAGCCCGGCGGCGGCCAGAGTGTCGCCGTAGGCGGCGAACGTCTGCGGGAAGAAGGCCCGGACCACGTGTCCGAAGATGATCGGGTCCGAGACCTTCATCATGGTGGCCTTCAGATGGACCGAGAAGAGGACACCCTCCTCCTTGGCCCGGGCGATCTGCCGGTCGACGAAGGTGCGGAGGTCGGCCACCCGCAGCACGGCGGCGTCGACGACCTCACCGGCCAGGACCGGGATGGGCGGGCGGAGTTCGGTGGTGGTGGTGCCGTCGGCCGTCACCAGTTCGACGGACAGCAGGTCGTCCGCCACCAGGACGGCGGACTGCTCGGTGGTGCGGAAGTCGCCGGTGGTCATGTGGGCCACGTTGGTCCTCGACCCGGGAGTCCACGCACCCATGCGGTGCGGATGCGTCCGGGCGTAGTGCTTGACCGACGCCGGGGCACGGCGGTCCGAGTTGCCCTGGCGCAGCACCGGGTTGACCGCGCTGCCCAGGACCTTCCGGTACCGGTCACGAGCCTCGCGATCGGCGCCGTCCTTCGGGTCCTCGGGGAAGTCGGGGACGTCGAACCCTTTGGCCTGCAGTTCGGCGATCGCCCCCTTGAGCTGTGGGATGGAGGCCGAGATGTTCGGGAGCTTGATGATGTTGGCTTCGGGGGTGAGGACGTCGTGCCCCAGTTCGGCCAGGGCGTCCTCCACCCGCTGGTCCTCGGTCAGCCGCTCCGGGAACGAGGCCAGGATCCGACCCGCCAGGGAGATGTCCCGGGTCGTGACCGTGACACCCGCCTGGGCGGCATAGGCCTGCACCACGGGGAGCAGGGAGTACGTAGCCAGCAGCGGGGCCTCGTCGGTGTGGGTGTAGATGATGGTCGAGTCGGTCACTCGCGCTCCGT
>CAZULR010000416.1:0-2645 GCA_964621235.1 uncultured Acidimicrobiaceae bacterium | reverse complement strand
TGGGGGCCACCGTCGCCGTGGTGGTGGTCGGGACGATCGCCCCCGCCGTCGCCGCCGTCGACGTGTCGTCCGCCGGCCACATCCCGGCGGGGGAGGCCCAGGCGCTCCAGGCCGCCGGGGCCTTCGGCGCCCACCCGGTCCGGTTCCTGTTCGTCGGCGACTCGCTGTCGGTCACCATGGGGATCGGCCTGCAGGTCGGCACGGTGCACCGCTACGGGGTCACGGTGATCAACAAGGGCGTCCTCGGCTGCGACATCGACGACCTCCCCACCATCTCGACCACGAACGGGCAGCAGGACGACCCGGTGTCCCCCTGTGCCCACTGGGAGACGCTGTGGGCGAGGCAGGTCGCGCAGTTCCGACCCGAGGTGGTCGGGGTGCTGATCGGCCGGTGGGACATCCTCGACCACGTGGACGGCGACCACCTCGTGCACATCGGCGAGCCGGCCTGGGACCGGCACCTCGCCGCGGAGCTCGACCACGTCGTCGAGGTGCTCTCGTCGCACGGGGCCCACGTGGTGCTGTTCACGATGCCCTACCTGGATCCGCCGGACGAGACGTTGAACGGGGAGCTGTCGCCCGCCGACAGCCCGACCCGGGTGGACGAGTTCAACCACCTGCTGGCCGGCGTGGCGGCACGCCACCCCGGGACGGTGACGGTGGTCGACCTCAACCGGATCCTCGAGCCCTCGGGCCACTACCAGTCCGCCGTCGACGGGGTCACCGTCCGTTGGGCGGACGGCGTGCACATCTCCAAGCAGGGTGGCGAGTGGCTGCAGGCCCGCGTCCTCCCCACCATCGCCCAGCTCGGGCTCGACGTCCGCGCCGGCGCCGGCACCACCTGAGGGGCGTCGTCCCAGGTCAGAGGCGAGTTCACGAATTCGCTTCAGCCCGGGGCCGAACCTGCCGATGGTCCTGATCGACGGTGCGATGCCGTCTGACCCGCCAGGTGGCGGAGGCGGAGGGCCTGATGCGAGCGACGACGACCCACCCCCGGCGACGGGCCGACGCCGATCGTGGCGACCACGACGCGGAGGACGAGACGAGGAAGCGCACCCCACTCGTCCCGCCGACCGAGCCGGCGCCCGTCCGGCGCCGTCCCGCACTGCTGCCGCCGTCGGCGACCGATCGGTCGACCCGCCGCAGCCAGGAGCGTCAGACCTAGGACCTCCCCTCCACCGGCCCTTCCCCCGGGGCCGGAGGGCGGGATGATGCGGACCCGGTCGAGGTGGGGTCCCCAACGTCGGAGGCGGTGTCCCCCCGCCCCCTCCGGCGCCACCTCGATCGGGCCGCACGCACCACGGCGGTGACCACCACCACGGCCACGATGGTCGGCACCGGTCCGAGCTCGGAGCGGAAGCGCTCGTTCTCGCCGATCTCGATGAGCGAGGACGTCGTGAACGCGTAGGCCGTCGTCCACCACAGCACGGCGAGGGTGCCCGCCAGCGCCGGATCGGACCGCCTCCGGCGCCAGGCCAGCACCGGGGCACCGACCAGGGCCAGCGCGTAGACGGCCAGGGCCTGGCCCGACAGCCAGGCCGGACGGTGCCACCCGCGCGAGAAGACCACGAAGCCCGGAGCCGGGTCCTCGGTCGGCTGCCACTCCACGAACCGGTCGTAGGCGCGGGCGTACGCGCGGGTGGCCGGCCAGTTGATCGAGTCGGTGAAGTTCTGGTCGGTGCCGACGAACCACACCCCGAGCGAGTTGAGGACGTCGTCGGCGTACTCGTGGGGATGGGCCCGGATCCAGACGAGGTCGTCGTGCAGGTAGAGCGACGACACGCGGGCGTAGAGCGGGTTGTTGAAGTTGGTGGCCCCGTCGGCCTTGTGGAGGGCGCCGACCGCCGGCACGGGATCGGGCAGCGCCGTGACGTAGCGGGGTGCGTAGACCTCGGGGCCGGCGAAGGGCGGGATGGAGGCGACGGCGTTCAACCGCCCCTGGTGCTGCAGGGCGGCCACCTGTCCGGCCGGCGCCCGGTAGAGGATCGAGCGGGCCAGGTTCATGCCCAGCCAACTGCTGGTGGTCGTCGTCCCCACCTGCACGTAGTCCTTCACGTACCAGACGGCCACGACCAGGACCGGCACGGCGGCCACGGCCAGGACGGTCCGCCACCGGCGCCGTAGCACGACCAGTGCCGGCACCGCCGCCACCAGCAGCCACTCGACCTGGTAGGTGCTGTTGAGCAGGACCATGGCCGCGTAGGCACCGAAGAAGCCGAGGCCGAACCGGGCCCGTCCGGTGCGCAGTAACCGCGCCAGGCACCAGGCGCCCACGGTCCCGAAGGCGGCCGTCGGGTAGGCGTAGTTCAGCCAGTTCTCGTAGAGCAGGTAGGCAGGGGAGGCGACGACCACGACCAGGGTCACGACGAGCGCCGCCACCCGGGGCACCCGGAGCTCGACCTGGAGCAGGTAGGCGCACACCACCATGGCCAGGCCGAGGGTGAGTGCGCAGGCGACCTCTACGGGTCGCCGCAGACCGGTCGGCAGCTTGACCAGGACGCCGGCGTAGAGGTTGAACAGGGGTGGCTGACTGCTCAGGTGCCAGACGCTGGTCGCCAGGTGGTCCCGCAGCAGGCGGACGTCGAGGAGTTGCCACATGTCGGTCAGGGGCGTGCCCCGCAGCACGCTGTCGTCGTAGCGGACGC
>CAZULR010000415.1:0-2646 GCA_964621235.1 uncultured Acidimicrobiaceae bacterium | reverse complement strand
CGGTGGAAGAACCACTTCTTGTCCGACCGCAGGGCGAAGTAGTCGAGGGTCGACGAGCCGTGGCGGCGCACGATGTCGCGGGCCCGGAACTCGGCCGCCCGCCCCGAGCTCAGCCGACGGTCGACCACCGGTCGGGTCAGCAGATAGAGGGTGATGGCCACGAGGCTGATCCCGATGGTGAGCAGGGCGGGCGTGAGGAAGTGGTCCGGTCGCTCCGGCAGGTCGATGGTGGTGATCCCGACGAACCGTTCGGACACGGCCCAGAACGTCGTCCACCAGGGCAGCACCTCGTCGGGGTGGTGCCGGATGTGGGTGAACAGCTCGAGCGACACGGTGGCCACCACGGCCACCCCCACGGCGACGCCGGCCAGGGTGATGAGGGCGGAGCGCAGGGAGGTGGCGTCGGAGGCCGCCTGGAACTCCCGGCGGTTGACCATCAGGAAGACCAGGACCAACCCGGCGATGAGCGACTCCTCCACGTCGGCACCGGCCACGAGGTGCAGCAGGATGGTACCGGCCAGCAGTACGACCGAGACCCGCCAGGCGCGTCGCTGGCCGCGCAGGACGCCGCGACCGAGGGCGATGAGGGCCAGGCCGGCCATGGCCACGAGGGCGCCCGCGGCCACACTCGCCTGCAGGGGGAGGAACTGCTCGAGCACGTGGAGGCGGCCCCGCAGCGGTGGGGTGATCGAGTCCAGGAGGTCGATGATGCCGGTGGCGAGGATGGCCCCGGCGCCCCAGCGCCGCACGCGGCGGGTGCGGCGGTGGGCCTGGCGCAGGTCGGGTGCCGGCGGCCACGACTCGCCGACCGGGTAGGAGGCGACCAGTGTGGGATGGAGGGAGCCGCCGCACCGTCCCCGGGTGACGAGCCGCTCGAGTCGGCTGGGGGAGGCGAGCTCGTTGTGGGCCAGCAGCAGGCGGACGTGGAGCTCGGCGCCGGACTCGATCTCGATCCAGCTCACCCACTGGCTGTGCAGGAAGACCGGCGGCAGGCCCAGGCGTCCCCGGTGCTCGGCCACCACCTCGGCGGTGGCGCCGACGTTGGCGTAGAAGCCGGTGCCCAGGTTGGTCAGCTCGGACCGGAAGGTGGCCGCCGTGATGAGGCCGGCGTAGCCCTGGGCCACGACGCGCCGGGCGTCGTCGCGGGCGGTGTCGTTGGCCCCGGCCTCGGTGCGGACCTCCTCGAGGGTGCCACCTCCGAGGATCGACCACATGCGGCGGCTCAGGAGGCCGAGGACGACGGCCATGACGGCGAGCACCACGACGGCCACGCCGAGGGCCACGACCAGCTGGTCGTTGAGGTCCGCGGCGTGGGCGTGGCGCAGCGCGCGGGCGGGCAGGCCGGTGCCCACGTGGCCCAGTACCCAGGGGGTGACGGCCAGGCGCAGCAGCAGGGCGACGACGAACGGGACGAGGAGCCACCAGGCGTAGCGGCCGAACCGCCGGTAGAGGGTGCGGGACACCACGAAGCGGGTCAGGGACGACGGGTCGCTCAGCTGGTCGACCCCGTCGAGCCACGGGGCGTCCTCGGGTGCGTCCTGGGCGACGGTTCGCCAGTGCCGGCCGACCGGCTGCCCCGCACCCGGCTTGGCGTCGGCGGTCGGCTCATCGTGGGTGTCGCCGTAGGCGTGGACGCCCGGCTCGACCCGGACCACCCGGGTCCCGGTGCCGGTCTGGACGTGCAGGTCGACCGCCCCGAGGTGCTCGACGCCGGCCGCGGCCAGACTGGCGACGACGTCGGAGGTCCCGGCCTCGACCCGGACCCCGGCGGTGATGGCCTCGGGCTCGTGGGTGCCCCGTTGGCGGAGGATGCGGCGCTCGTCCTCCTGGAGGAACCGGAGGAAGGCGCGGGCCAGGGAGGGGTGGGCGTCGATGGCCCGGCCCGCCGTGCCCAGCGGGTCGCCGCACCCGGTGAGGTCGAACAGGTTGCCGGCGATGATGAGGATGCCGGGACCGTCCCAGGTGTCGAGGGCCTGGGCCAGCTCACCGGTCAGCGCCTTCGAGGAAGGCGTCGCCGTGGGCGTGAGCAGGAGGTCGCTGACGACCATGATTCGCCGACCGACGGGTACGTCCACGCGGGTGCCACCGGGGTCTGGGGTGAAGGCGGCGGGGAGCGCGGCGTCAGCGGGGCCCGGCTGGGCGTCCGCCGGGGCCTCCCTGTCGGTGGTCGTGGTCACGGCCCCTCCAGTCTACGACGCTCCCGGCGTTAGGCTGAGGCGGACGGGCCGTGGACCGCACGGCCGGGACCTGGGAAGACGCACGTCCCGGGTGCCGGGACCCGGTGGACCGGCCGCGCCGAGCGCAGTCACCAGCAAGAGGGGGAGCGATGCCCGGAGGACCGAGCCACGAGCCGACGATCGAGGACTACTTCACCGAGGAGCGTGTCTTCCCCCCGCCGGCGGCCTTCCGGGAGCGCGCCGTGGTCGGCGACCCCGCCGTCTACGACGACGCCACCCGGCAGGGTCCGGAATTCTGGGCCCGGCAGGCCGGTGCGCTCGACTGGTTCCGGCCGTGGGACACCGTGCTCAGCTGGGACCTGCCCTTCGCCCGCTGGTTCGACGGCGGCACGCTGAACGTCTCGTACAACTGCCTGGACCGGCACGTGGCGGCCGGCCGGGGCGACAAGGTGGCGTTCCACTGGGAGGG